>JAKPRU010000203.1 GCA_029557025.1 Candidatus Omnitrophota bacterium
GAGATCGTCACGTCAGGGTTTCAGGGCGGAGTCTACCTCGGCGGCGTAATCGCGTATCGTCATCTCGTGAACGACACCCAGATCCGACAAACTTCCATCAAACTTCTCGGCATTTCCGACAATGACAATCCGCAAAGAATCAGGATGAAGCCATTTTTTTGCCACCCGAAGAATATCGTCCCGGGTTACTTTAGAGACCTTGTCGCAGAAGGTGTCGAGATAGTCTTCCGGCAGCCCTTCGTATTCCAGTTCCACTCGTTGCTCCACAATGTTTCGCGTTGTGGTGAAATGGAACACGAACTGATTTAGAAAGCTGTCTTTGGCCGTAGACAGTTCCTGTTCGCTGACAGGCTCCTCGCAGATGCGACGGATTTCGTTCTTCATCAGAGTTATGGCGCGAAGGGTCGATTCGCTTTTTGTTTCGGCGTGGGCGATAAACAGCCCGCGATCCCGTTTCGGCTCGAACCGGCTGTAAACACTGTACGCCAACCCCTCATTGCTTCGGACACCGGACATCATGCGTGAGGTGAACGAACCGCCGCCGAGGATGAAATTCATGATCCGCACGGGAATGTAATCCTCATCGGTGCGGCGAATCCCCAGGTGTCCCATTCGAATATTGCTCTGGGTAAGGTCTTTGGGGAAATAAAATACACCGCCTTCGGGGACATTTTCATCCGGCAGATCGGGAAGATCGGGGAACGGGACATCCCGGCGCTCCCAGCTACCGAATTTGTCTTTAAGACGCGCCGACATTTCCGTGGTGTCAAAATCTCCGGCGACGCCGAGAATGATGTTGTTGGGCACATAATAGCGCTGATGAAAATCAATCAGGTCCTGACGTTGGATGGCTACCACGGTGTTCGCTTCGCCTTCGACCGGACGAGCATAAGGGTGATCGCCATAGACGATTCGTTGAAACTCGCGTTCGACAATATCGCCGGGTTGATCGTTTCTGCGCCGGATACTTTCCAGGACTTCCTTCTTGCAAAGGTCAATTTTCTCCTGGCGGAATTCGGGGCGCATCAGGATTTCCGCGAAGATCGGCAGGACGGTATCGAGGTCCTTGCTGAGACATCCCATTCGGGCAATACCGCGTTCCTGTTCGATGGAGGATTCTACGGAAGCGCCGATGAACTCCAGGATTTCATCGATCTGTTCGCCGGTCTGTTCGCGTGTGCCGCCCGTGCGCATCACCTCGCCGGTGAGACTCGCCAATCCCATTTTGTCGAGCGGATCATAGATGGCCCCCACTCGAATTATGGCGTAGAAGTCCAGGACCGGCAGGTTGTGATCCTCACGGAAATAGATCACCAGGCCGTTATCCAGCGCGGTTCGACTCACAACCGGCATAGTAAAAGATAATTCCGAGTAAGTGAGGTCGCGCGGATGCTTCGGAAGGTCCGCTGCAAATGCGACAAAGGAGGGGATCGCGCAAACAAATAAGAGTCGAGACAATAGGAATCGTTTCATTATTCTTTCCCTCCCTCCGGTTTGACCAGTTGCGCCACGGTTCTGTTGGAACGGAGAAAGTACTTTGCGGCAACCCGCTGGACATCCGCCGGGGTAATTGCCTCCCAATTCTCCAGCAAGGTATTGACGTATTCCCATCGGTATAGCGCCTCATAGTAGGCGATCTTATCTGCGAGACCCTCGTTGGTTTCCAATCCACGAATGAAATCCACACGAAGGCGATTCTTCACTTTCTGTAATTCATTCGCCTCAACGGGTTCGGTAATCATTTTCTCCATTTCCGCGTCGAATGCGGTGAGCAGTTCGGCGGCCGTATAGGGACTTCGGGGAACAAGGACAAAAATGAACAATCCGGGATATTTATCCGGAGCGGCGTATGCCTTAGCCTGGACCGCAATCTGTTTTTCGAGGACGAGACTTTTATAGAGCCGGGAGGTCCGGCCCTCGGAAAGTAGAGATTGCAGAATATCCAGGACGTATTGATCCGGGTCATCAATGGCAGGCTTGTGATAGCCGAGAAAGACCATGGGTTCCGCATCGAATTCAACATCCACGCGACGTTCTCCCCGCTGTTCCGGTTCGACCGTTCTGACCCGTCCGGGTGGCGGTTGAGACGGAATCCCACCGAAATACCGTTCGATCATCGGCAGCGCCTGATCCGGATGAATGTCCCCTACAAGAACCATGGTGCAATTATCAGGAGCGTAATGGATACGCCAGAATTGCTCGACTTCCTCCCGTCGGATGGCGCAGATATCCGACATCCATCCGATCACAGGCCATTGGTAGGGATGCGCGGTAAAGGCCATGGCGGTCAACTGTTCCCAGAGCGCACCCTGGGGGTTGTTGTCGATACTGCGCCGACGTTCCTCGGTCACGACATCCCGCTCCGAGTAGAACTCTCGGAAAACAGGGTTGCGCATCCGGTCCGACTCCAGCCAGCACCAGAGTTCCAGGCGGTTGGAGGGGATGGAGCAATAGTAGTGGGTATAATCCGAGCCGGTGGAGGCATTGAGCCCCGCTGCGCCGTTTCTCAGGTAAATCTCCCATAATTCATCTTTCACCACGAGTTTGCGGTGTTCCGCTTGCAGCTCATCGAGTTTTTTTTGCAAAGCTGCGATTTTCTCCTGATCCGCTTTCCCGCCTTTCGCCTTTTCCTCCGAGAGTGGGACAGCGACGGCCTCGATTTCTTTCAAGAGCGGAAGTTCCCGCTGATAATCCTTCGTGCCGATGATCTGGGTTCCTTTGAACATCATGTGTTCCAGGAGGTGAGCCACGCCGGTGATTCCGGGGCGCTCATCCACGGAGCCGACCTTGAAGACCATCTGGGCGGCAAAGGTCGGGGAATCGTGCCGTTCCAAGATCAGGATTTTCAGGCCGTTACTCAACTCAAACTGCCGGACATCGAGGCGCAAAGATTCTGCCGCGAAAACAGGTAAGAGAGAAAACAGGACGAAAAAACAGACAAATGTTCTCATACGGTAAACCTCAGATTGCTGCAAACTGTGATCTTTCCAAACTTGTAAGAATATAAAATAACCATACAAAAACCGGACTCTTTCGGCATGGGTTCCCAACATTATCCCTATCTACAGAAGAAAGTAAAACATATAATACCTTGATTGTATTATAGATAAGCTGCTTTTTCAGAAAATATTTTATTTATTTAACTTGAGAGCATGACAGACAGTAACGATTGGAGATATACTCTATTCGGAGAAGATGAGAATCACTGAAATTGCATTCCTCGGTAATCCATACAACCTGTTCAAACTTATTTACTTTAATAGGGAGTTTGGGATCGAATAAAAATCCCGTTTTCTGCGTATTAAGACATGAAAAGAAGTAAAGCATTTTAAGCTTTTACGACTGGGAAGGCATGGAACCCGATGGAGCTTTTAATTGGAGACATACTCCTTCAGAACGGGGTGATCACCGAGGAGCAGCTCCAGGCGGCACGGTCTGCGAAGGACGAGACCGGTGAGACCCTGGATCAGGTGTTGTTGCGTCAGGGAGCCATCCAGGAGAAGCAGCTTCTGGATATTCTGAGCGATGCCCTCGGAACCCGCTGGGTGCATATTCCCGCGCGGATTGATCCACAGGTGACATCCCTGGTTCCGGCGGAGTTTGCATTCCGGCATGTCATTCTACCTGTTTCCCGCGAGAATGGTGTGTTGACTGTCGCCACTCTGGACCCCACGCAATTGCATGTCAGCGATGATCTCAAGATGCTCACGGGTCTCGACATAGAGATGGTATTAGCGCCCAGAAAGGAACTCCTGGAGAACGTTGAAACCTATTTCGGGACCACTGTGGAGAAGATGATCGCCGATCTTTCCGTAGGCGGAGACTCATCGAGGATGACAGAGGTTACGGAGGTCACAGACCTGCGTGACCTGGCCCGGGAACCGACGGTCATCAACCTGGTAAACCTGATTATCTTCCAGGCGGTGCAAGAGCGGGCAAGCGACATTCATATTGAACCGTTCGAGAATATCCTGAAGGTCCGATACCGGATCGACGGGTTGTTGCGCGAAATGCCGCCGCCGCCGAAACACCTCCAGGCTGCGGTGGTATCCCGCGTAAAAATCATGGCGGACATGGACATCGCGGAGCGGTTTACGCCTCAGGACGGTCATATCCGTTTGCGCATGGGGGACCGGGAATTGGATTTACGCGTTTCCACCGTCCCCACGGTGTTCGGCGAGAGCGTAGTTATGCGTATTCTGGACAAGACGAGCATTCTGCTTGGGGTGAATGAGCTGGGACTGTTTGAGGATACGGAAAAGAAGTTCATCAAGTTGCTGCACCGATCTCATGGGATCATTCTGGTGACCGGACCAACAGGTTCAGGAAAAACCACGACACTTTATGCCGCATTGAACTATATCAAATCCCCGACGCTGAAGATCATCACGATTGAGGAGCCGGTGGAATATAACCTGGAAGGGGTCAACCAGATACAGGTGAATCCCAAGCGGGGATTGACGTTTGCCAACGGTCTTCGGTCCATTGTGCGCCAGGACCCGGATGTGATTATGGTAGGCGAGATTCGTGATCCGGAGACGGCGGAGATTGCTATTCGTTCGGCGCTGACCGGACACCTGGTGTTCAGCACGCTGCACACAAATAACGCCGCCGGAGCCATTACCCGGTTGCTGGATATGGGAGTGGACGCCTACCTGTTGTCATCCTCCATATCCGGCGTATTGGCGCAGCGTCTGGTTCGAGTGATCTGCCCAAATTGCCGTGAACCGTATCGTCCCCTGGATGAAACGCTGGCGATCTGCGGAATCACCGATCCCGAGAATTATTCGTTCATGCACGGGGCTGGATGTGAGGAATGCCGGGGCAGCGGTTACCGTGGAAGAAGCGGTCTTTTTGAATTGCTCATCCTGACGGATGAAATCCGTAACCTGATACTGACGCGCCCCTCCACCAATCAGATCAACAATGCGGCCCGTGCAATGTCTCTACGGGAATACGGACTGGAAAAAGTGCGGCATGGGGTGACAACCCTGGAGGAAGTT
>JAKPRU010000216.1 GCA_029557025.1 Candidatus Omnitrophota bacterium
CGATAACCGGAACGAGCGCATCGGCATCTTGCGGGGCCAAGACAATGCCGTCTACCTGAGCAGTAATGAAATCCTGTACAATGTTGACTTGGCGCTCATACTGTGTCTCGGTTTGCGGACCCTGCCAGAGAATCTCCACGCCGAGTTCCTGGCCGGCCGTTTTGGCTCCCGCGTGGACAGTTTGCCAGAATTCGTGCGCGGTTCCTTTGGGGACAACGGCGATCTGCCGTTTACCGGAGCCGCTCTCCGGCGCCCGTCCACACCCCCATCCTAGAACGAATACCGCCGCCATCGATCCCACAATGAGATACAGATTTTTTTTCATCGGATTTCTACTCCTTACCGCATATTCCATGTTCATACGTAAATCCTAGTGTTGTGAGAAGAAAATGTCTTGGCTTATTAACCCTGCGGAAAACCCTTCACCTCGACCCTCTCCCGGGGGAGAGGGAGAAGATGCGTTCTCCTGAGACGGAGGAGATGGCCCTCAATCCCCAATTTTTAGTTTCTGGTTTCTAGTGTTTGATCTTTCATTCTTTCAAAACCGCCACCAGGGCTTTTGTTTTTGGGGTCCGGGTGTCGGTACGGGTGTGGGAGTGCGAGAAGACATTTCGCGCGGCGGAAACGGAGGCTTGAATGTGGGTTCGATGACAGGAGTAGGAGTAATCTCCTTGCTGCCGGTAGAGGATTTGGAGAGAGCCTCGAATGGGATAATCTCCGGCCCTGTCTTTTTCGATTCACCGGCGAAGATACTCGGCGCGGTTTGATGACGACCGTGCAAGGGGCACGCCATGGAGGGTGCGTTGTTTTCGCGGAATAAGAGTTTGCGCACCCGTGTGCAGTAAGGGGTACTGAGCGCGCCGCTGTCCAGGCAAATGTCTTTTTCGATCACGCCTTCCGGCATATCGAACTCCCCGAAGAGGTCGGGCCGAATTTCAATGGCCCGTTTCATGAATTCTATCCAGATTGGGAGAGCCACACGGGAGCCTGTCATGCGATATCCCAGAGACCGATTTGATTCGAAACCGACAAAGACCACGCACACGAAGTCTCTCCCGTATCCCGCGAACCAGGCATTGGTGCAGTTATCCGTGGTTCCGGTTTTTCCGACGAGGGGTGTCTCGATCTGTTTTGACACTTCGGCGCCGGTTCCGTAACGTGTGACTCCATCCAGGAGGCCTGTCATGATTCGCGCCGACTGGGGATCAAGGGTCCGACGGCCTCGCCATCGTTGTTCGTACAGTGTTCGGGAAATCTGGGCATCGCTTCGTTTTTGCTCCACCACCTTGCTGACAGCGTACGGTTCGGTAAGGATGCCGCCGGTCGCGAAAACCCCGTAGGCTCGTGCCAGCTCCAGAGGGGTCATCTCTTCGGATCCCAGGGCGATGGTCAGGTCGGTCTTATGGAGCCTCATGTCCAATGTCTGTCGGCAGAAGCGATGCAGAGTCAAGATGGCGGAAGTCTGGGACCGTCGCAAATGCTGCAAGAGCCATACGCTGCCGGCGTTCATGGATTCCGCCAGTGCCTCGTGCATGGTCACAAGCCCGTGATACTTGCCGTCGAAGTTCTCCGGTGTCCAGGAATTTCCTCCGAAGTGAAAGGTCTGCGGTCGATCCTCGATAAATGAGGCGGGAGTGAGACCCTGCGTTATCGCACATGCGTACAGGATGGGTTTGAATGCGCTGCCCGGTTGGCGTCGGGCCTGTGTCGCCCGGATGAATTTCCCGGCGTTCTGTTCATCGTCAAAATCGTATCCGCCGACCAGGGCAAGAATCTTGCCGGTGGAGGGTTGAAGGGCCACGAGAGCGCCCTGGACATAATTGTCCCGTGTCACTCGATAGATCAGCCCGGATGCCCCTTTCTCCACGCTGACAGCGATGCACATTTCCGGTTCCAGCACCCCGAAATCGTCATACCAGCTTTCCGTTGCATCGAAGATTGCCGCTCGTGGCAGTTCGCCCCCTTCAATGCGCGGGAACGTCACAAGAACCTGGGTTGCACCCGGTACGCAGGGAGCTGCGACGAATGCATCATACACATGGCCGGGGAGGAGTTGCTTCGGATTCTGCGCATTGGGCGCGCTGTTGACCGGCTCTCCCCATCGGCTGCCGTGTTGCTTCCGTCGCCGCTTCTCATGTTCCTCGATACCGTGACGCAAAGCGCTGACCGCGGCATCTTGAAGGGGAGAGACCAGAGTGGTTTCTACGTCTACTCCAGTGCCTCCCAGGACAATCGGATGCCCATCCGGATCGAGGATTTCGCCGCGTTGGAACTGTCTGCGCACATAGGCGTTGAAATAGGGATAGGTATTCACAAAAGGCTTTCGCTTTTCGGAGCGGTCCCGCAGCTTAAACGGCTCTTCCACTGCCTGACGGCATTCTTCCTCAGTGATATACCCCTCGCTGAGCATGGCCTGTAATGCAACGGTGGCGCGGTATTGGGCTCCTTCCGGATTCACAAACGGCGACCAGAGGTTCGGTCTCTGAAGGATACCGGCGAGCATGGCGCACTCTTTCAGGTTCAGCTGACTGACCGGTTTACCGAAGTAATACTGGGCGGCCGCCGCAACGCCGTTTATATTCCCGTTTCGATCTCCCAGAAACACTTGGTTGAGATAGATTTCCAGGATTTCGGACTTGCTGTAATGGCGTTCGATTTGAAGCGCCAATCGTGCTTCCTTGATTTTTGAGTCATAGGTTCGTGTACGCGGCGAGCCGTCGCCGAGGATATGATTGACGTACAAATCTTTTGCCAGCTGGGTGGTCAGGGTGCTGGCTCCCTGGCGAACCCGTCCTGAGATCTAATTGACATAGAATGCTTTGGGAATGCGAATCGGATCGATTCCCGGATGCTTGTAGAATCGTTTGTCCTCCAGGGCAACCACCGCGTTGATCAGGTTTGGAGGCAGCTCCTCCAGAGTGACTTGCTGGCGGTTGACCCCGCCTGCTCCCAGGATCTCATGAATCAGGTTTCCCTGGGAGTCCAGGAACCGCGAGGGAATCTCCGGGCGATAATTCTCCAGGTAGGGAATTTTCGGCATGGCATCCAGGTAACTTCGAACCCATGCCACCCCCATGCCGACTACTGCGCAAAGGCAGAAGAAAAAGAGCGCCGCAAAAGAGATCAAGACCCATTGCAGGGTTTTTGCGGTTCTGGAAATCTCTCGACGCGGGCTGCGCACCGGTTGCTCCGGTTCGAGTTGCACCGGCGGAAGACGATCCTGATATGTGTCTGTCGAGAAGGATGCTATCATGCCGATTCCTTTGTTTTCAGGCAAATTTTCAATGTTCCGGCTCGGCAGGCGTGTTTCCAGGCTTCTTCTGCCTGATCCAGGGGATAGGTTGCCTCAATGAGACGTTCTACCGGAAGGTCCGTCCGTTCCAGGAATCGTATTGCAGCAGGCAGCCTGCCGCATCGGGAGCCGACGATGGTGACTTCGTTGACAACCGACACGGCCAAGTTGAGCGGTTCCGAGCGTTCGACAGTGCTTTTCAGCACAATCGTGCCTCTGGGGCGGACGATCCGCTGGGCACACACGAGACCCGCAACGGTTCCGCTTGCCTCAATCACCATGTCGAATTGCGCGACCAGGTCGTTCCCGATCTCGTTTTCATGCAGACATCGCATTTCTGGAATCGACTTCCATTTCGACGGATGATGGCCGATCAGTAGAACCGGGCCTGTGTGGCGTTGTGCAAACACCATGGCAGCCAGGAGTCCCAACTTTCCGTCCCCGATAATTGCCATGGAATCCATCGGGCGGACAAGAACCTGCTCAAAAATCTCCAGAACCGCTGCCAACGGTTCGGCGAATACGGCGCGTTCATCCGGGATTGAGTCCGGTACGGGGACGAGATTCTTCTCCGGCAATGTCAGCTGTTCGGCAAAGCATCCGGGCCGACCGGAGATTCCCAATACGGTGCGGTTGGGGCAGTGGCGTTCGAGACCACTGTGACACCAGTTGCAGTTGCCGCACCCGCAATTGATCTCGCCGACCACGCGCATACCTGCCGACAATGCGCCTGTGGTGTCCAGAAGCGTGCCCACAAATTCGTGGCCCAGCGTACCGTCGTATCCCATGTACCCTTTTGCCAGTTCGAGGTCTGTGCGGCAGATTCCGGCCAGACGGAGGGCGATCCGTGGCTCTCCGCCGGGGGTGGGCAAGGGGATTTCCTCAATCCGAACTTGTTTTCCATGCAGAAAAAGCGATTTCATTCAAATATCCGAATGTCCATGCAGAACCGATTCACTTCGTGGTATGGTCATTATGTATCTATAACATATAACGCGGCAGGAGGTATGTGAGGTAACCGAGATGATTACCCGCGAAGATGTCGGGGACGTAACGATTCTGGTTGAGTCGGAAAATGATTTTCTCGCCGACACGACCGCATTGAAAGAGATGTGTTCCCAGTTGCTCGAAGAAGGGCGCAGGCAGGTCATTCTTGATTTGCAGAATGTGTTTGTTGTAACGAGCGTTTATCTCGGCGGGTTGCTGTCGGTCACAAAGACCTTTCGTGAAAAGAAGGGGGTTCTGAAACTGGTGCATTTGCAGCCTGCGGTTTCCTCCGTTATGGAGATGACGCGCCTTTCACGGATCATCGAGGTTTTCAATGACAGGGAAACGGCGATCAAATCCTTTTCCCAATAATGAGTTCGGCAGGGATGGTCCTTAAAAATCGGATGAGGAGAGGCGACATACGTCTCTCCTCACCCGGTTTGTTTGGACGCATTTCTTATCGGGTTTCGCGATGAAGTGTATGCCGTCCGCAAAAACGGCAATACTTTTTCATTTCAAGCCGTTCGGGATGCGTGCGTTTGTTTTTCTTACAGCTGTAATTCCGCTGTTTGCATTCCGTACAGGCGATTAAGATCTGTTCCCTTGGCATGATTGTAACCTCGTAAATATCCCTTTATTCGATGATTTCCGCGACGACACCGGCGCCGACGGTCCGACCGCCTTCCCGGATGGCGAACCGCAACTCCGGCTCCATTGCGATCGGCGTGATCAACTCACCCCGT
>JAKPRU010000791.1 GCA_029557025.1 Candidatus Omnitrophota bacterium
CCGTAAACATGGCGGGAGTCAGTTCCATTCTCGCCTTGATCGATTGCAGCAATATCACTGTCCGTAACTGCACAGTCCGTGGGGCCGGCGGCATGGGGACCGACTATCCGGCACAAAACCAAAGCATCATAGTGATCGGGATGCAGACTGCGCCCGTGAATGTCCTTATTGAGAACTGCCTGATCGAAGAAACAAATTTTGGCCCCCTGATTTCCAAAGCCCAACCAAATGCTCCCACGGATCCCTCGGTTACCATTCGCGGTTGCACTGTTCGGAATTGCGAGGAGACCGGCATTCAAGTCGTTAACGGAGCCTACCCGGAGAGTATCGGTCCGATGGCCGCCCAGGGACCGGGCAACCTGATCGAGAACAATACGATCATCAACTGCGATGGCGGTATTCAACTGGGTGGCGGTTACAATGTCGTTCGGAATTGCACAGTGCTGGCATCCACAGCGGACGGTCTCCACGTGTCTGTCGATGGAACGCTCGGTACACGCCCCGTTATCGGGATTGTCGAGAACTCAGCGTTTGTCGGCGGCAAGGAACAAGGCGTGGAGATTGAAAATGGGCAAGTCAGTCTGACGGGATGTATTGTAGCCGGCAACCACGAGGAAGGATTGTGGCTTCACGATAGTGGTATTGAGACAACCGTCACCGTCGACCACTGCGACTTCTACCATAATGCTCTGACAGCTGCTTCCCCTTATGAGGTCCGGGTTGATGTCGGCACCGGCGAACCGATGGCCTTGATTATGACCAATTCGAATGTCGTCGGCCGCCGCGGACTGTACAACGGTAGTATCAACGATCCGGCCGATTTTGATGCCGATGCCTTGACTGCAAGATACTGTAACGTTTTTGTGGATGCGGAACCGTTTACAAATGTTATCAGTGAAAATAATCAACAGGTGGACCCGAAATTCGTGAATCCGACTGTGGATGTTGAAACATTCACGCGGGATGGGTTCAAATTGGCGGAGGATTCCCCGGTCAGGACTGCCGGGGAGGGCGGAACCCCTATCGGTTCCCAGGGATCGCCGCAAACTCCAGTGATCGAATGGTCCATCTATTGAGAATCTCGAACAGTCTTTCTAACGGGCCTGGCAGCATCTGTCAGGCCCGTTTTCGTTCTGAACGTTTTTGGGCGATGCTCGTTCCATCTTTTCCTGCCTCAACGCTCCTGCCAACTTATTCCACAATATGGCACAGATCTTGTATAATCGTTGAATAAAAGGCTGCCGATTCTAAAAATGAGAATAATCCCGGTTCTCACGCAACCGGCAAAAAACATAAGGTTATGCAATCACTCGACAAAGACAAGAATATCTTGCGTTCGTAAGATGCTTTAGGAATCGTTCGAAATTGCGTCAAAATAGGAATACAACGTTTCAATACTGTGCCAATTTGACAAGCAAGAAAAATAGATGGATGAAACAGATAAATATTATTGACAAAGTAAACTATTTGTGATATCCTTACCGGGAACGTATTGAGGGACGTTGGGCTAAGGAGGAAGAAATGAAGGTCACAGACGACAGACAACATCGTAAGAAAAGCCGCCGTTCGGAGGATCGTTTTGATCTGGAATCCAACCATTTCGAGTTGGAAAGCCAGGTATTCGATATCACCGAAGACGAATTGGACAATGGCCCGGACGGTGATGAGCATAGCTCATCGGATGATCCCGCCTCCGGTTCAGCGATACAGACATACCTTCGCGAAATGGGACGGCATTCGCTTCTCGGCAAGTTCGAAGAGATCGAGCTGTCCAAGCAGATCGAGCGTGGCCGAAAAGCCATTATCCGGGGTATCGCCATGACCCGCGAGGGAAGCAAGGCTCTGGCCCATGAGATCGGAACCGCTTTAAGTGGCGAGATTTCAACCGACAAGATTGTTTTTTCGGGTCCCGAAGGGGGCAATGCGGTGAATGAAGAAATTCTGAAACGTTTGCACCTTGTTCAGGGAACCCTTGATAAGCTCGGCAGATCTTCCATTCGTTCTGAGAACACCCGAAACCGTAAGGCCGACGAGGTCTCGGAATTCCTCTCGGATTTGCGCTTCGATCCCAGCCGCCTTGAGGAAATCGGTCGGGATATTCTCAATTTGAGAGGAAAGACCGGCGATCCCTTGTTACCAAAAGCGAAAAAGGCAATTCGCGATGGCTGGATCGAGTTGGACGATGCCCGACAAAAAATGGTCCAGGGCAATCTTCGCCTGGTGATTTCTGTTGCAAGACGGTACCGCAATCATGGGTTGGATATGTTGGATCTGATCCAGGAAGGGAACCTTGGTCTTATGAAAGCGGTCGATCGCTTCGATCATCGGAAAGGCTGCAAGTTCAGCACGTATGCGGTCTGGTGGATTCGTCAGACGATCCGCCGAGCCATTACCTCCCATGTTCGTCCCGTTCGTCTTCCGGCGAATGTGGTCGAGATTTTGACCAAAATGCGAGTTGCCAACGACAAACTGCGTCAGAAACTCCAGCGTGAGCCGTTTGACGATGAATTGGCGGAAATGATCGAAATCAGGCCGGATCAGATTCAGACGTTGAAAAAGGTTATGCAGGGCCACGTGTCATTGGAAACTCCCCTGGGAGATGACGGGGAAAGTGTGGTCGGCCACATGATCCCCGATGAAAATGCGGTCATGCCTTGGGAGAATGTCGAGTCAACTATGCTCTATGACCGCCTGGATGATCTGCTGAAAACCCTGCCGGAACGCGAAGAGGTTATCTTGCGACTTCGGTATGGAATCGGTGGAACCAAGACTCTGACTCTGGATGAGATCGCCGAGCGTTTTGGTGTGACCCGCGAGCGGGTTCGACAGCTTGAGGTTCGTGCCCTTCGCAAAATGCGACATCCACGGCGTGCGGTCGCCATCAAGTCGTTTCTCAATTGAACCGACCGAATGGAGAGACTTTGGTTCTCCGAAACCCTCCCTTTTCGCCTTCGGAGGACTGGTGTCGATGACCAGTGAAAGCCCACGGGAGCGGGCTGATCTTCCGGGGGTTTCCTATGAGGCAGAGGCTGCTTCCTAACCCTCCACCCGATCCGGGGTTCCGTGAATCCCGCCATTTTCTCTTCCTTCCTCTTCCTTGACCCTCCCCACACTCCTTCGGATAATGTTATGTATGATTCCTAAGATATCTGTGTCTTTCCCGGCAGTCTTCTTTGTGCTGCTCCTCTTCGTTTCGCACGCCCATGCCTGCCGATATACGGTTCGCGATGTCGGGTTCGTTCAGTTTCCGGGTGACCTGTATCATCTTTATTGCTTCGTCGGGGAACAAACTCCCCCGGCTCGAACCGAGGCGTTCGACCGGGCCGCGCTGGTTGCCCTGATGGACTCCAACATCCAGCCCGAAATTGTCCGCACGGACAGCGGGCCGGATCATCCCGCCCTCCAATATCTTCCCTCGGGACAGAATCTCCAATCTCCCGCCTGTGTTCTTGTTGCGCCGGATGGAAGGTCCCTGTTGCTCCCAATTGCCGAAACGTCGGACTCCTTAATCACGTCCATCGAGCAAGCCTGTGATTCTCCGGTCCGCCGGGACATTCTGGAGCATCTTGTGAAATCATACTGCGTTGTTCTCTTGATCGAGGGACGAGATGCGGAAGCGAATCAGCGGGCCTTGCAGCACATTCAACGTGCTATGGAGCGGATCACCGGATTGGCGGACCAATTGCCGAAACCTGTGGAGGTGAATCCTTACCTGCTTCGGATTTTCCCAAAATCATTCCCG
>JAKPRU010000225.1 GCA_029557025.1 Candidatus Omnitrophota bacterium
ATCATCAACCACGATCAGAATTTTCCCGGATTGCAGATCCTTAATGGCTTCCGGGATGGACAGGAACGGACTGCGAATCATTGTCATTTCACTCAATCAGCGCCCAGATTTAGGGACTCATGCTAAATATGTGACATAGTCCATGAGTATCTTGGATTCAGTATATCTTCAGTCGAGTCAGGTTCCTACGGAACTCATTTCCCTGCGCCGCTGCCGTCAATGGCCATTGGTATACACAGAATACTCGATGAATGCTCGCTGAGGTGGATCATGGGCAATCGTACAAACATGATTTTTGATCAAACCGCTCCTCACCCCACAGATCTCCGAGACTTGGTGAGGAAAATAAAATGCTCTCTCCCAGAATTGGGCGAGATACACAGGGGTTGAGGTTACGGAACTTATCAGCCCCGCATGTACTCAGCCTCCGGTTTTAAACTCGATGACCGGAGGGTGTATCCAATCGTGATAGGCATCTGCCACTTTGCCGGTTTCGGCGTCGCCCTCATGCACGAAAAGTCGATATCGGAAACAGAAAGCCGCTCCTTTTCGCAACAGGTAACTTCCATCCTGTGCCGGATCGCCATAGTAATGCGACAGACCGAACGGGTTGGCGGTCATGAGGCCGTAGTTACGGACATGCCAGTAAGTCGGGTGTCGGAAATTAGATGGGTGGTCAAAGATTGCCAAGCCAACCTCGGACCCGTCCACTACCCCGCTGTAATCACACCACGGAGACCGTTTGCCCCAGGTTTCGGCCTCATTGATCCCTTTCTGGGCATTCTGGATCTTGCCCCCACGGGTGACATCCATGGAACTGGCGACTCGAACAGAGAGAATGCCGCCCTCCTTGGTGTCTCCGAATCGGACATCGCCTTCGGTGGCCTTGAAAGTGATTTCAAAATCCACCATACGAGCCGCCTTCGGAAGACCATAGAAAGTAATCTGGCGGGTTTCTTCGAGAACTTTTCCCCCGCCGACTTCGATCCAGTCGTTCAAGACTGTAAATGAGCCATAGATAGGCCCTTCCTGCAGTTGCAGCAGATCGACATGCTGCTGCTTTCCATGACCTTCCAGCTCGGACCAGAAGTCTCCGCCACCCACGTCACCGTGTGCCACCCAGATTGATTTGTGGTGCGGGTGATCCTGCGTTTCTCCGCTGACCTCCGCCATGGGGTAGCTTCGGGTAACCGACATCCCGTGCGGACCGATCAGAGGATACAGATAGGGACAGATGTTTTTGCGGCTGAACATGTAATTGGTGACCTGATCTCCGCCGATCACCACGCCGATCTGTGACTGCTTCTGCTGGAGAATCACCGGATGAGACAGCGGTTCGTGAGGAGGTCTGGATCGGATGGTAGTTCCCACAAGTCGATAGACACGAGTGGTGTTTGCGGGGATGTGGTTGAGGATCATCGAAAGGGTAGTGGGTTTTCCACGGGTTCCAGGTTCCACTTGTGCCCCGAACACCCGTTCGGTTCCTTCTTCGATCAGCGCCACGCTTCCTTGGGGAAGGCACCGGCTGGGGATTTCAACTGATACGGGGCAGTGACGCCGAGCATGAGGACCGGCATGGACATGTAATTCGTTTTTTTTCATGGGACTTACCGACGCTCCAAACCGTTCAAGATTGCGGCTGGGTTCGACCCGCCGGGAAAACGTGTATGTTCATGCAGTCGGTTTCTCGCATCGCATTTTCGGCTACCGACCGCTTTTGCCGACGATAGGTTTATTTCCGGCCCAGCTCCTTCGAGCGCTCCGTCGCGGCTCGGATGGTCTCCCGGATGATTCCTTCCAGGTCTGCTTGCTGTAATACTTTCAGGCCCGCCTCGGTGGTTCCGCCGGGGGTGGCCACCTTCTTAACCAGTTCGGCGGGGTGATCGCCGCTCTGTTCCAGGAACCGGGCTGTGCCCAGCATGGTTTGAACCACTAATTGTCGCGCGACCGGCTCCGGCAGTTGAACCGCCTTTGCCGCCTCGATCA
>JAKPRU010000267.1 GCA_029557025.1 Candidatus Omnitrophota bacterium
ACTGGGACCAAGTTGAAACCGAACAAAGTCGATCCCAGGATCATTTCGCCGTTCGTATTCAAACTCTATTTTCCAGTTGGCGGACCAAGCCAAATGACCGATCAAGTATTCGCCGAGAGCCGTATTGCGAAGGATGAAAAACGGATCATTGAATCCCTGTCCCTTATCGCATTGAATGACAGTCGGTCCGGGTGGCAGTGTTTTCCAATCGAACCATCCCTCCATTCCCCATTCGTCTTTTGCGAAATAGCCCAGATCGAAAGGGCCTTCTTCCGCCGACGCGGAGAAATGCCGGTAATACGTGTGCGCGAAGAGGCGGCTTAACCAGGGACAGACTCTGGTGATCGCAACGGATTTCCCGCCGTTGTTGGCAATCTCAAGCCAGCGGGTCAGGACCGGCGTTCCATCCAGAAGCGTGTGCAATTCGACCGTGACAGGAACGGTCTCATGGGCAAGCCGAACTATGTAATGGCGACCGCCGTTTTCCGTGGCAGCGGCCTCGAATCCATTGACCCATTTCCAGCCCGTAGACAGGCGTGTGGCACTTGCTTCCGACGGATCGCCTGCAATCTCCAGCAGGAACGCATCGTCCGACCAGCGATCGTACGTCCATTCGACGCGCCCATCCGCTGTCCAATAACGTCCCAGCCATCGGCCATCGCTCAGACTCTCCACATAGATCGTTCTGCCGGAGGTAAATCGCACCTGATATTCGGCTCCTTTCTGCAATGAGATATCGGTGTATCCCACGCAGAGTCCATCCATTCCAGTAGATATCCAAAGCAGGATTTCCAAGAGGGAGATAATTGCCTGACACCTCATCAACCTCTTCCTCCTTCATCCGACGAGGATTTGATAATAATGGGTTTGCTCAACCCATCGGGATGATCCCAGAAGCCACAAATCGATTCAAAAGATCTCCTCGAAGTTGAGGGAAATACAAAGGGAATTATACTTGCCTGTTCTCTTCGGGACATCCTGAGCATGACAAACGACAGCCAGCTCTTCAAGGCCGGGAATGGGAAACACCAGGCAGAGGGTGAAAAATGTCCGGAATTTCTCGAGTCTGAACTTGGGAAGAATTTTTTATAGAATCAGTTACATAAGATCGGGATTTTGCTGTCTTTTTTCCGCAACTGTATGGCATGGCGGCAAAAAGTCAATAGATTTCGTCGAGTCGAATCCGAAAATCACGCGAGAACCGATCGTACTTTTCTCTCTCAAAGACCAGAAGATCGATAAGAT
>JAKPRU010000289.1 GCA_029557025.1 Candidatus Omnitrophota bacterium
TCAACAATAGATTGACCAGAAGAGCCACGAATTGACCAGAATCTGCGAAAATCGGCACGGCCTCACGGGGCATCGAAAGGTTCAGGTCGATGTCTCTGGTTTGATACCGAACCAGGGAGACTGCTTCCTGAACGGCGGAGCGAAGATCGAAACACCGCGCTTCTTCTTTCGCGGAGGCCAGCGACTTTAATCGGGCCAACAAATCCTGACACCGACCTGATTCACGTTGGATGATCTCGATTTCTTCAAGACGGGGATCGCCCTGCTCATATTGTCCGATCAGGTAAGAGGCGCAGGATTTGATGATGGCAATCGGATTTCCCAGCTCGTGCGCCATCCCCGCCGCCAATTGTCCCACGGAGGCCAGACGGTTCGAGCGGCGGAGACGCTTCTCCCGCAATGCCGACGCCTTTCGTGTTTCAAGAACCAGGACCTGCATATCGTTTCCGTCCGGCACAGGGAAGGCCGAAATCCCAACGAATATCTTTGTCCCGTCCGTCCGCTCGGCGGGGCATTCTGCCTCGTAAGGTCCTTCGTCCGCCAATCGGGATTCCTGCAAGCTCTGAACAATATTTTTCGGCAGCCGACTCTCGGCCAGGGATTTCCCCGGAACGAATCCCAACAGAGACTCGCCGGGTCCGGTAGCGGCCACAACCATTCCGTTCTTCAACAGGACCAGCCCGATCGGGATCGCATCGGTCATGCTTTTCAGACTGTCCAGTTCCTGCGCGTTCCGTTCAAGCCGATACGACCACTCCCGGCGTTCCTCGGAGAAAAAGCGAAGCATTACCCATCCCTCCAGGAATACGCCCCACAGAATCAGCGCGTTCGCTACCGGTGAGACCGCCACAGAACGGATGGCATTCCAGACGGTCAGCACAATCATCACCGCCAGTACGATTCCCAGGATCGTGTCCAGAACCGGAACCGAAATCGCATGGCGATGAGAAAGCGCCAGCATAATGGCCCATGGGATAAAAAACGTTGCCCAGAGATCGTTTCCCTCACCGGCACCATATCCCAACGCTAGAAGGAATAGGACATCCACCACGTATGTAACCCGAAGTAGAATCGCTCCGGATGCTGTACGGAACCAATCGGAGGCCCCCCGAATCGTCGCCCACAGGACCGGCAAAAGGCCAAACAGCCCGTACCCCATTATCAGCCATACCAATCGCACCGATGGCGCATGAGAGGGATACGGCGACACCACCGCCGAATACCCCAACGCGACAACCAACAAAATCGCGCGATACATGACAACGGGACGGATTTCTTTTTGCATTCCTCAGTAAACGCCCTTTTTCTCTTTTGGATGCACTTGCAACAGTCTTAAAACCTGTAAAGATCATATCTATCTCCCCCAAAGATCGGTGGAGACGCAAACCAGGTTCAATTTTCTAAACTTACCGGCTCCGCCTTAATACCGGAAATTAAGATCCTTTCTCTTCAGCCATCCTCCTTTCCCATCTCCGCAATAGATCTCAAGAACTCAGAGCAAACAGCACAATGTTGATCCCCATTTGGAGAGCCGCTTCGTGTTTTTCCGGCGAGTCCTCCGGATGGACTCCCTGGCTCTCCATGCCGTCTCCGATATCACATTGATAGGTGTAGAAAACCACCAGGCGTCCATCCAGGTAAATCCCGAATCCCTGGGCCGGCAAACCATCATGCAGATGGATCTTCGGCGGACCGGCATCGAACGAATATAAGTAATGGTAAATCGGATGATCGTGAGGCAGCTCGACAAGCGGATGATCGGGAAACATCTGTTGCATTTCCGACCGGAAAGATGAATCCATTCCGTAATTGTCATCCGCCCAGAGAAAGCCGCCGCGATGCAGGTAATCCCGCAGGCGTTCTCGCTCTGTTTCTGTAAACCGCACTGTTCCATGGCCGTTCATGTATAGGATCGGGTAGCCCGCGAGCGCCGGGTCCGATGGGGCCACAACAGATTCCTGCTTTGGAAACGGCATCTTCAAGCGTTCCCGCAGTGCGGCAAGGAGATTCGGAAGCGAGCTGGCATTGCTGTACCAGTCTCCCCCACCACCATACTTCAGTCGCGCAATCGAGAGTCCCGACCCTGCATCCTGAGCCGAGATATCTGTGTGCATCGATAAGAAGCAAAGAATACTGATTGGAAACCAAACCATCCTGCGACTCATTTATCTCTCCAGTTTGTTCGGATTCAAGACGTGCCTTCCGGCTCTTCGAAGCCCGATGGATTCCACCTTGGCAGGAAACCTTTAAACGGGTATTCTCTTTTTATTCTATACCAGTAGGCTTGAATCGTCATGTATCGGGGGAATTTCGGGAACGGCACAAGTGAGTGTCTTTTGTGTTCCAGCGCAGGGTTTGAATTGGTGCAGTGCTTGGATCAACGTATAGGCCATTATCTGTTTCGGAGGAATCATCGTGACGGAGAAAGCCGACAACGGAAGAGTTCAAGTCCTTATTGTGGACGATGACAATCTGGCTCGAACCTTGGTGGTGGAAGTTACGGAGAACATGGGCTTATCCTGCGCTCAGGCGGGGAGCGGCGAAGAGGCCATCCGGTGGTTCGCCGAGAAACGAGCGGATCTTGTTCTGCTGGACATCGTGATGCCCGGCATGGATGGCCTGGAGACCTTGCGCGTCCTGAAAGAAATGGATCCTCAGGTGATGGTGATCATGACCACGGGGCAGCGCGAATTCAATTCCGTGGTGGAGGCCATGCGGCTGGGGGCCTTCGATTATGTGAGCAAACCGTTTCAGATAGCCATCCTTGAAAACAGCATCCGACGCGCACTTGACCGACATGAGATGATTATGGAGCGCGACAGGCTGTTTGAGGAACTTCAAGCGGCGAAAGGCCTGTTGCAGGGTGAGGTTGTTCGACGGTCCGGGATGGCGGCTGTCGGAACTCTTGCCGCCGGTGTTGCCCACGAATTCAACAACCTGATCGGTGCGATGCTGGGCTATGCGGAACTCGCCGTTCGGTCCGGGGAATCGCGCTTGCAGGAACAGGCCATACAGGTGGTTCTGAAATCCTGCGCTCGCGCCAAGCACATTATCGGCAACCTGCTCGTTTATGCCAGGCGTCAACAGGCCGAACCCCAAACCTGTCGGCTATCCGAACTCATGGAGAACACACTGGCCCTGCTGGAACGGGATTTTCATAAAAAGGAAATCGAAATTTGCCGGGAATACTTCGGAGATGACAGCGCGTTTTGTGACCCCGGACAGATCGCGCAGGTCCTGTTCACTGTTATCGACAATGCGCGGGAAGCCATGTACAGTGGCGGAAAACTTATCGTGACCATCGACTCTACCGGCCCTGATCACCGGATTGTGATTGCCGATCAAGGCATAGGCATTCCCCCGGAATTCCTCGCACGGATTTTTGAACCGTTCGCCTATCGGGACACCTTAATTGCCGGCCATCGAATCGGTCTCGGATTATGCGTCGCCTCCATGATTCTCCAGGAACACAAGGGACACATTGAGATTGAAAGTCGATTGAATCAGGGAACAACTGTCCGCATTTCCCTGCCCAAGAAAACCCCCTCTCAAGTACTTTTCAAAAAGACTGCCGGGTAATCTCCTGTCGAGGAGATTTCTCCCCTCGGTCGAAATGACTTATGTCCAGTCATACCGAGCGCGACTCCGGCAGGGCCGGTGATTGGGTAAAGAAAACATAATCGCACACACCGCAGGCGAAGGAGCGAGAATACGCACAACCCCTCTGTGTCTTCCCAGACTTTGGAGGAGAGTTTCCTCCCCCGAAGATCGGG
>JAKPRU010000301.1 GCA_029557025.1 Candidatus Omnitrophota bacterium
AGCGCGCGAATTGCGGACCGTGACGGCAATCCCATCCGCTATCGTCCGATCCGCGCGGAGAGGTAGAGTTGCGCGATTGATGTTGGTGACAATATCGAGGACCCTCACCCCGACCCTCTCCCGGAGGGAGAGGGAGAAGAGACGGTCTCCCTGAGGGTCTGGGGGCAAGAAAGCGTAGGGGCGATTGTAGGGGCAATTTATGAGCTGCCCCTGCGACCCGTCATTCCGGCGAAAGCCGGAATCCAGCATCATGGGTGGCACAGGCTTCCAGCCTGTGGGAAGTATCAGCAACACGAAAGAATCATCATATGAGAAAATCCCCAATATCCGCAACAATTCTTTGCGCACTCATTTTCTCTTTCATCGCCCGCGCCGACATAGTAAAAGTTCCGAATCCGGAGAAATTCAAAAAAGAGAGTACGGAAAAACCTCGCGATACGGGACCCTCTCGACTGGCGCCGGTCTATGCTCCATTGGCGGAATGGCTTGTGGCACGCTACAACCTCGCAGACAAATCGGGAATCGGAGTAGATATCGGCGGCGGGTCAGGATCCTTAGTGATCGAGCTCTGTAAGCGTTCGCCGAAAATGCACTGGATCAATCTGGATATCAATCCGTCCGTTTTCCCCGATTTCTTTCGGAAAGCGCAGGAAGCCGGAGTTGGGGGCCAGGTAAGTGCGATTTTTTCTGATGCCCAATGGATGGCCCTGCGCGATGATTATGTAGATATAGCCGTCTCGCGCGGGTCGTATCCGTTCTGGGACGATAAAAAGGCGGGATTCGCGGAGGTTTGGCGCATTTTGAAACCGGGCGGCGTGGCCTATATCGGTCGGGGATTTTCCGAAAATCTTCCTGTGGAGATCGCGCGGCAGATTCGCGAGAGCCAGATCAACAGCCAGGCCGAAAAAAAGAAAAAAGGTGGAGACATAGGCAATAAGATAGGTAAAGGATTTCCCAATTACTCGATCGAGGAATCCCGCGATGAATTGGAGACGATCATGCGGGATTTGGCCATTGAGACCTACACCATCCTTATTCCGCACCCTGAAGGATCGGATGGTATCAATTACGGTATCTGGATCGAAATCCGTAAAAACGAATGAACGCTATCCGGTATCGGGTGGCTCGCGGGGACACATATAGGGGCGATGCACATGTCGCCCCTCTGGAGTTTCGCCTTTTACTAGAGAAAACGGACTAAAAATAACATCGAGTGAAATGTCGGGTTGATTTCGCCTGATTTTTGTTGTGTCCTGGTGTCTAGTTATATAACTAAATACCACGAGGACTCCCATGGGATACCCCACCAAAGTCCAACTCATCCAACGAAAAGCCGGCAAACAATGGTACGTCAATTTCCCCGCCGCCATCGCCCACGCCATCGAATTCCAACGCGGCGAAACGGTCGAGTGGCTCATCGAAGACAAAACCCAGTTGGTCCTTCGCCGTCTCGATCCGCCTCCCTCCGCTCCCCTCAACGTCTCCAATC
>JAKPRU010000356.1 GCA_029557025.1 Candidatus Omnitrophota bacterium
TTATTCTCTTCTCAATTTGGGGGATAGTGGGACTCTGGAAAAATCGGGAGACCCGGTTTTCTCTGCTCGGGATTTCGATGTGGGCGCCCGTGATTCTCCTTATGATTATTTCAAAATACACGGTCTGGTGGGGAGGAAACGCTCATTACGGGCCTCGATACCAGATCGAAATGCTGCCGGTCCTGATGCTTCTGCTGGGTGTTGGTTGGAAGCGTTTTTCGGCAAGTCGGAGGTTGCTTGTGGTTTTCTGTATCCTTCTGGCCTGCTCGATTTTCATTCAATGGGTCGGTGCGTATTGTCATCCGAGTGAATGGGCTATGGACCCGGTGCCCATTTTCGAGGACAAGAGCCGGTTGTGGGATTGGTGTGATAATCAGATCGTCCGGTGTCTCCAAAGCGGCATCAAACCCAGGGTGTTTTGACATGGTGAGATCCGTGAATGTGTCATCTATAAAACCGTCGGGGATGCCGGACCCCGACGACCGGTCGCTTGTGGGATGGATTCGGGAGAATCCGAGGTATTTCTTTTTCCTTCCGCTCGTTCTGGCGGTCCTGGCTCCCCTCTATTTCGAGAATCCGTACAAAACCAAAGACACGGTCATCGTCGCCTGGGGCATGGTGATGCGGGGCGAAAGCCGCCCCGGATATATTGCCTGCCGAGACCTTTTCGAAAAGAGGCATCCGGGAGTGCGGGTCCAAATGTTCAGCTGCGGGCGTGGCGATAATCCCCAGCGACTGATGGGCGCCATTGCGGGAAACTCCGCGCCGGACCTCGTTCAATTCGAGTCCTACCAGGTTGCCTCCTGGGCGGCCCGGAATGCGTTCATGCCGCTTGATGAATGGATCGAGCGGGACCGGGATGAAACTTACGGTGTCCGCCGGGAAGAATATGTCGAATCGAGCTGGGAGCCGGTCATCTGGCATGGGCAAACCTACGGCATTCCTTCCTGGATGGGGACTTTCGCAATGGTTTACAACAAGACCGCATTCCGGGAGGTCGGTCTGGATCCCGAATCACCGCCCAAGACCTATGATGATCTCCTTGAGGCGTCCAAAAAACTGGTGAAGTTCGACAGCGCGGGGAATATCGAACGTGGCGGCTGGATTCCACTCTATTTCATCGATCAGAAACACTTTACTTCCTATCTTGTGTCTCTCTTGCAGGCCGGAGGCAAACTAATGTCTCCGGACGGGCTTTATCCGCAAATCGACACGGAGGAAGCTCACCGTGTGATTGAACTGTATCGAAAGGCTCATGCCATCCACGGCGGGTGGACCAAAATCCAGACGCTATACAGTTTGATCGGCGGCCAGAGCGGAGATTTGTTTCTTTCCGGGCGGGTAGCGATAGACCTGGAAGATGACTGGCTTGTTTATCGAGTGGCGTCATTTGTTCCCGATTTTGATTTCGGTGTCGCTCCGTTCCCCAGTTTCGACGGTAAGACCATTGTGTCCCAGTCAATCGGCTTGTCGTATGTGATTCCGATCAATGCGCCTCACCCCGAACTGGCTTGGGAGTTCATCAAGTGGATGAATTCACCGGAAGCCGTCCTGCTTCGGAACTACCATTGGAGAGAAGAAAGCCGCAAGCAACTCGGTCCCAACGCGCCGCAATATGTAGGGTTGCACGCGAATATGGCCTGTAACGAAGCGGCTTGGGCGGAGCCGCAGTTCGATTCGCCCCGTCTGCAGGAAGCCGCCAATGTTTTTCGAAGCCTCTTGCCTTATACGCGCGAAATTGCCACCAATCCTGTCACCGCGGCTCTTCGATACCGGCTGGGCAATGCGCTCCGTCGGATATTTGCGGGTCAAATGGAGGTTGGAGAAGCGCTCAGACAGGTTGAGCGCGAACTCAACAAACAGTTGGAGGAGTTTCGCGCCGAACCGCCCGGGCTTCCGCTTTCCGGCTGGGCAATCGCACAGGTTACGATGGGGATTCTTCTGTGCGTGGTGGCGGCAACGGTCATACTGGTTGTTCGTCAATCGAGGCGTGGGCGCATTCAATGGCGCAATGCACTGGGCGGATATTTGCTCGCCTCGCCATGGCTGATCGGATTCTTCGTATTTATCGGCGGTCCGATCATCGCTTCGTTCATCCTCAGTTTCTGCTCTTACGATGTGCTGCACAACCCGCGTTTTATTGGAGCGAATAATTATGTCGAAGCCTTCACACGCGATGCCTTGTTTTGGAAAAGCCTGGGTAACACGGCGTTTATGATGCTGGGCATTCCCCTGGGAATGAGTGTTTCTCTGGGCATTGCCATGCTGTTGAATATGCGGGTGCGCGGATTGGGGATTTATCGCACGATGTACTATCTTCCCGCGATAGTGCCCATGGTCGCCAGCGCTGTCCTGTGGCAGTGGCTCCTTTCCCCCCAGACGGGCCCGGTAACCTGGGTGTTTGAACATAGTCTTACACCGCTTTTTGCCGCATTCGGTATAGAACTTCACGCTCCAGTTTGGCTGCAAGATGATGCCTGGATCAAACCCAGCTTCATCTTGATGGGCTTGTGGAATGCCGGGGCGGGCATGATTATCTGGCTGGCGGGTCTCCAGGGAATCCCGGAACAATTGTACGAGTCTGCCGCCATTGACGGAGCCGGACCGTGGTCACGGTTTTGGTCGATCACCATCCCCATGCTCACTCCGTATATTTTCTTCGAACTCATCACCGGCATCATCGGCACATTCCAAATTTTCACTACAGCCCTTGTGATCACGGACGATTACCCCCCGGATGCCGTTCTGTTTTATGTTTACCACCTGTTCAACAATGCTTTCCGATATTTCCACATGGGATATGCCTCGGCTATGGCCTGGATTCTTTTCCTGATCGTTCTGATTTTGACGGTTTGCCAAGTCTGGGGAGCAAAACGCTGGGTTTATTACGGGGGCGGTTGAGATGACAAGACGATCTCTTATCCGAACATTCATTCCGCACCTGTTCCTATCGATCGGAGCGGCGATTTTTCTGTTTCCGTTCCTCTGGGTGGCTTTGACCTCTCTGAAAGGCCCTGACGAGGTTGTTCAGGTTCCCCAGCCGTGGATTCCCTCTGTGCTGAAGCATTGGCCCATCAATTGGAAGGTGGCTGTCGATAATTACAAGAAGGTGTTTGAGATGTTGCCCGTGTGGGACCTGACGCGAAACACGCTGTATGTCACCTTTATGAGTATCATTGGCCAGATCTTCGCCTGCTCTATGGTGGGGTATTCGTTTGCCCGGTTGTCGTGGCCGGGCAGGGATATCTGGTTCGTGGTTCTTCTGGCCACCATGATGCTGCCACCTCAGGTCACTTTCATTCCGGTCTTCCTGATCTTTCGGGCGCTGGGCTGGTACAACACAATGAAACCGCTCTGGTTTCCTTTCTTCTTCGGCAGCGCATTCTTCATCTTTCTTCTTCGGCAATTTTTCCGGACGCTACCGACTGATTTAGAGGATGCCGCCCACATTGACGGCTGCGGCCACTTCCGCACATTCATCGAGATCATGCTGCCGCTCGTCAAACCGGCCTTGGGAGCAGTCGCCGTCTTTCAGTTTATGAACAGCTGGAACGATTTCCTCGGCCCTCTTATCTACATCAACGATGATCGATTCACCACCCTTTCGATGGGTGTCTATTATTACAAACTGGAACGGCAGGGAATGTGGGGAGAGATGATGGCTGTCACCCTCATGATGACCTTACCCGCTATCGTGGTTTTCTTCTGCGCTCAAAAACACTTTGTCCAGGGAATTACGCTGACCGGCATGAAGGAATAACGCCCGAGTGGCGGGGGCCATCCTGCCCCCGACAATTACTTATCCTCCTGCTTTTTCTGCAGTCGATCCATTACCGCCATACGGGTTCCCTGAGTCTTCTTCTTGCCTTCACCGGAACCCTGCTCCCGGGACGTTTTCAATCGCTGGACCTGTGTGACCGCACTGTTTTTGAGATTCTCATCTTTGAAAATTTCTTTCTCAATCCATTCGCAAATCCGGTCCACTTCCTTAATTCCCTGCACGAGGATCTTGGACTCCATCGCCAGGGCTTTCAGTTCCCGACGATACCCGGCGACCCCTTCCAGCTGTTCCGGGTTGAGCCGCAGGGTCTCAATATCTTCAAACAGATCATGCCCACCATCTCCAACGGACTGCCGGAGTTTGCTCAGTTCGCGCTTGATGAGGGAATCCCGCATTTCGCATAAATGACGTTGCGTGTCCAAAACACGGCTTTTGTGTTTTTGAAGGTCCAGCCGATAGTAGTATGCGGCATAAGTCAGCGGTTCCAACGACCGGCTTCGCAACAAATACTGCCTTTTTTCCTGAATCAGTTGCCTGGCGAGTGATGCGGCGGCGACCGAGTTGCCCGCCTTCTGGAGACTCATCATTTCCGCCAGTTTTCGCTCATAACTGGCGAAGATCGGTTCCGCTTTCTTGCGTTCCGTGATCTCTTTTTCGAGTTCCAGGAGGTCTTCAACGTTCTCTTCGGTAATTTCAAATCGTCTGCGCAGGCTATTCGTGAGTTCCTCGGCCTCTTCGTTCCCGATTGCGCCTTCCTGGATCCGTTGGGAAAGCGTTTGAATTGCCAGGCTGAACAGAACTCGGATCTCCTCAGCCAACGACCGGCTTGAACCCCGCAATGCTTTCTCCAGGCCGGTCTTGAAGGACGCATTGCTTTTTGTGTTGTCTTCGTAGTCTTTCAGCAGACTCTGCGCCTCGTCCAAAGTGAACCACGTGACTTTGCCGTTGTGGACAACTTTTACCAGCTCATCCGCATGGACATTCTTGTTCTTGACAACGGAATCTTTTTCCGTTTCCCAATAGCTGAAACGTTTCTTAAAAAAGTAGTTCTGGAGAGACTGGTCGAAAAATTGTTCGATATCAACAGCAGACATTCTTACATTCCCCCAACTGCCGAGGCGGGATGGAAAGATTTCGCGTCCGCCTTACCTCAAATCGATCAACACGGTCCGTCTATTTTGCTTACTGTCACACAGAGTATATCAAAATCTGTGGTGAATCCCAACATTTGTTTGTCGAAAACGATCATGAGGATTCGGTGAAAGTACGGTTCCGCAAGCGGGAACGGGACTTGCTTGTACTATCTTGATGAATCCGGGCATGTTGGACAGCCAAATTGTTTCTAAGTGCTGGAGATGTAAGAGGTTATCTCATTGGAGAGTCTGAGGAGCTCTGGGGGCGGCGATAGGAAAATCCTGCCCCGATTGCGGGCACACATGGAGGTTGTCAGATGACTGAGCATTCACAAATGGATCGACTGAGAGACATGGCCAAACGGTTCCAGACGTACTTTCGGAATCCCGGCTTGGCGGAAACATCATTTATCACTTCCGCCCGGTTTCGGGGATTCTCTCATACCGCCGTGCACCGCGTTGCCGCACTGTTCTGGCCGAAGGGGCATGTTGCGCGCCTCGCGGCGGAAGGAATCATCGAACTGTGACAGGTCAGGAAGCAATCGGGGCAGCCGGAAAAGGGGAGAGTGTTCCGGCTGCCCCGTTTTTAAGCGCTCGATCCCGGTGGAAAATGTGGTTGAATCCTTTTGAAACTGCTAAAATATAGATACCTTGGGTGCGTGGATTTTGTGGGATTCCTGAATGCGAGGCGCAATTCCATGGGACGGTTCAGGAAAAAGAGAACGAACTCCGATGAGGAACTTCTGGCGCGACAGAACCCTCTTCTCAAGGCAGGCGAGTGGGAAGAATTACTGTCGTCCCGACGCTCGCTTTCTCATCGTCGCATGGTCACGACATCGCGGGAATACCGCAAAGACATCAAATTCATCGTGTTCGGAGCCGTCTTGGGCGCAATTGTTGTCGGTCTCGTCAGCATGATGGCGTCGGGGATCTACATCTGGCGCATTGACGGTTATAGTTCCAGTCGGGGATTCAGTATGATTGACGGCCCGGACCGCCCTGTTCGGCCGATTCTCGAGAGCGCGGGTTACACGGGGGTGGTTACGGGCTTTGGTATCTTCCTTTTCAGACGATTCTGGCGTCGCCGCCGGTGATATCGGAGTGCGCGAATTGTTAACTGTTAGGCAGATGGAAGAAATCGCTTTGAGGAATCATCTCCCATATCCTGGACCCCTGGGGGCGTACTTCCACAAGTGGAATACCTGCGAGGAGAGTTTGACATGAATGGCGCGGTGTCCATCGATCTTGCCGACCTGGTTCGGCGAATTCAGGAACAGGAATGTATCCGGCTGGGCTTCCAGCGGTATCACATTCTCTCCGCGCAGGCGACCCGGCATTCTTACAATCAGACATGTTTACGACTCCCATTGATGAAACATATCTTCTCACCAGTAATGATCTCCTGAATCCGTTCGATTACACGGCTATTTTCGGAAGGACATGCCCTGTGGAGATTGAGATCGGTGTCGGGAAAGGCCGATTCCTACTCGATGAGGCAGTTCGTCGGCCCGATACGGGCTTTTTGGGTATCGAACGAGTACGGAAATATCTTCGGATGACTCATCTCCGCCTGAACGAACTCGGCTGTGAAAACGTGCGCTTGATTTGCGAGGATGCAGGCTATGTCATTCGGCAATTAGTTGTAGACAACAGTATCGCCGCGTATCATGTCTACTTTCCTGATCCCTGGCCGAAACGGAAACATCACAAGCGACGGATAATCCAGCCGGATTTTGTTCGCCACCTGTACAGGACTCTTATACCGTCCGGTGTATTGCGAATCTGTACCGATCATGAGCAATATGCGCATCATATTGATTTGGCGGTAAAAAGCCTTCCGGAATGGGAAGAAGTGCGAACCTGGAGCGAAATGGCCCGCACTGAGGAATCCTCTACCGCTACGCATTTCGAAGTCAAGTACAGCCGCGAAAAACGCATGGTCTACTGGACCGAATGCTGCTGCCCGAACGAAAAACCGATCCGTTGACATAGGGGCGGAGCATCTTGTCCCCGAAGCCGCGAACAGGCCGGGGGCGGATGAGGGATTTACTAATCGGAACAATAAATGACTTAATCAGAATGTGAAACAGAACACGGTGGATCGTCGGCGTACTGCCGGCGGAGAGGACATGTAGCCGATGTGCGCGGCTACCTGTGGAGGACTACAAACAATTCGACATTGCCCAGAAGTTCTCTCACGCACTGTCGGTCCGTTACGCGGTGGAGTAAAGAACATTCTCCTATCTGCTATTTAGAGTTGGGAGTGATAGCTTCGACTCGATGATCTCGGCGCGCATTCGGGCAATCCGGAATGAGTCGATGGCACGGTACAATCTCGCCGCAATCTCCAGTTTCTTCATTTCCTCCTCAACACGCGCTAGTTGATAAAGGGCGTATGTCCGCCATCGTCCATGGGGATATTTCTGGATATAGATCGAAAGGCTTTTCTCGGCGTTGGCGGAGTTACCTGTTTCATAATGGCACTGCGCCATGAAATAGAGAATATCCTCGGCCGCGGAAGGAGAACAATTCTCCGAGGCCTTGAGATAGGCCTGTAATGCCTCGATCGGATGACCGAGCAACTGGAGAATCCGAGCATTCTGGTAGGTTAGCAGATTGGCATGAGCCTCTTCCCGTCTCTTCAGAAAAGCCGGGTCCCGATAGGAGACAAAAGAATGGAACGGATAATCCCAGATTCCTGTCGGATTTGTGGCTGTACCGTCCTCAAGTGTAACCGACTCGGTAACCATTTGCTGGAGTCGGTCCGGATCGACATACACCGAAGGATGAGGCGGCAAAATGCGGATATACGACTCCAGCAGTTGGAACCTCGGGAGAACCCCCTCGGCCTGACAAGTCGCACCGACTCCCGCATAGAGATATCTCTTGAATTGTTCTTTTAGAGGCACATTGTCAGGTTCCGCAAAGAGACGTTGCCGGATTGAGACCAGGGTCGCCGGCTCGCTTCTGTCTTCAAACATAACCAGGGACCCCTGGACGGTGTCGCACAGAAGCCACTGGTCCGATGCGCATACCTCGCACAGCGTATGGCTGGGTTGGACCGTTGTTTGGGTTGCGCTTGCGATTTCCGGTTCTCCGAGCAGAACGACCGCCGAGTCCAGACCCGCCCGATCACACAAGAGAGAAAGCACCCACGCAGACCGATCACAGAGACCGAATCCGCGCAGCAAAACATCTACCGCTCCCACATTGATCACATCCGGTTCCCAAAAGGCAACATGAAGAAAAACCCACTCCAGAAGTTTTTCCACTTTCTCGCGGTCGGTGACGCACCCGGCAACAAGTCGATCTGCAATACATTGTAGAAAATGACAGCGACGGAGATATTGAGAATCCTCCGTGGTGAAAACCGCACTGTTGACAACATCCGGTTTCAAGTTCCATTCCGCCTGATAGCGCATCAGCATAGGACTGGCTGCGGGAAGAGGAACCCATTTTGCCGCTTGAGTGAGAAGCGATGCGGATTTTTCATCCTGACCGATCCAGGCCATCAGAATGCCTCGAATAAACAGGTCATGAGATGTGTCTGTTGAAATCCTATCCAATGCATTCAAAGCCGCGTCATACTCGAGACCGTTTATGAGATGGTCGACATTTGCGTATTTTTTGGCATACAACGATTCATTAAATTCGGCCTTGATATCAACGTAAGTGCCTGAAAGCGCTTCGGTTTGCTTTTCGTTTCGCGCCCGACCCAAATAAACGAAAAACAGAAAGGCGATCATCGCACCTAAGCTGAGTAACGGCAGGAAGATATCTTTGCGAATTTGCGGCGGGCGTGAAGAGGAATTGGATTCATCGGATGACATGGGATGCGCGCCTCCTGATTCATAATATGAGATTTGGATGGCCTTTAGAAGAGATCCGTTCGGGGCGCAGTTGTAGACATTAAACGGGCGTTTAGGCACAAGCAGAACAGGTTGAAAAAAGCGATCGAATAGAACTTTGTTGACAAATCCCTTTGACGCAAGGACTTGTGGACGGTATAATAGAAGGAAACGTAACAGGACCGGGATTACTGAGCTGTGCCTCATCCGACATATTTGCACCATTTGGAGGAGCTCAAGAGAGCCATCACCTCAGGGGATGGAGACAAGGCTATCGCCGCTGCCATCGGGTTGGAGCAAGTCGCGAAACAATACCGAACTCTCCTGGAACAAGCCAACGATGCCATTCTGATTCTGGAACCGGAATCGGGCCGGATACTGGACTGGAACTCGAGGGCTGAAACCCTTCTTGTTTACAATGCCGGGAGTTTAGCGAACATGAGCCTGTGGGATTTATTTCCCGAGAGCGAATTACCCACCCAGCGTCAGGAATTCGAGAGAAATCAAGTTGAGAGAAATGTCATAACCTCTGAGATATCAATTATTTGCGGCGATGGGACCCGTCGGTTTGTGGACAGTTCCTCATCGTTGATCCGATTCGGAGACCGGAGTGTGGTTCAGGCGATATTGAGGGATGTCTCGGAACGTGTGCGCCTGAAAAAGGAAGCCGAGGAATACGCCGAGGAGTTGGAGAACAGGAACAAGGAGTTGGCACGGTCGCAGAGACTGAAATCGGAGTTCCTTGCCTCCATGTCGTACGACTTATTGACCCCTGTGGAGGCGATCCAGGGCCACTGTGGGATTCTGCTGGATGATGAGCTTCACGATGCGTTGACCCCATTAGAGCGTAAAGAGATTTTGCGCAAGATGGAGAAGAACGCGTCACAGTTGAAATCGTTGATTGCCCGATTGCTGGAGCTGTCCCGTCTGGAAGCGGGGGCGGTCGCCGCGCTGAATGAGGATGTGGATCTGGTTTCCCTGGTGCATGAGGAATTTGAGCCATATCGCAATGTACTGGCGGCAAGGGGATTGGGGGGCGATGTTCTTTCGGAGAACAGGTGTATTATCTGCCGGACGGACCCGGTGAAGTTGGGCAACATTGTTCGGCTGTTGCTTGGGAATGCCGCCAGGTTTACGGAGCGGGGTGAAGTCACGATTTCTGTGAGGGCAGATGGAGGCACAGCGGTTTTGTCGGTGCGGGATACGGGGATCGGGATGGCGCATGAATATCTTGAAGACATTTTCGGGATATTTCGGACTCATGAGAGATCGTTCACCCGTCGGGACTTGGGACCGGCCCTGGGACTGTCACTGGTCAAAAAATTTTCGGATCTTTTAGGTGGACAGATCGAGATTGAAACGGAGATGGGGCGCGGGACTGTGTTCACGCTTCGTCTGCCCGGCACGGTTCTTCGTGTGCAGCCGTTTGCGGAGGAATCCGGTTCATCCGGCAAGAACGGCATCCGCGACGCATTGGTGGTGGACGATGACCGATACACGGTGGAGATGCTGAGCGAGTTTCTGGAGTGTGTTGCCCATTGTCGAGTTCGGAAAGCCTATTCGGGTGTGGATGCTCAATTGCGCCTTACGGAACAGCGTCCCGACTTTCTGTTTGTCGACCTGATGCTTCCCCAGATTAATGGGGAGCGACTTCTCCATTACTGTGAGAGGATGTGGGGAGAGAACGCGGTCACGAAAATTGTGGTTACCGGCAAGATTCTGACTTCCGAGGAGCGGTCCCGCCTGTTGGAACGTGCTGCTGCTGTGATCGACAAGCGTAACCTTCGGACGGATGTTCTTCGCAATCTCCTCTCCTCTGTTTTGGACCTGGATCATAGCGCTGTGCCCGCGCATTAGGCGGAAGGGTGGGGATAGAATCCAAAATTTAAAAACCAGAAAAAAAGTCAGAAATCAAGAGTCAAATGGAGATGGGAGTAGGGGGCGAGGAGCGATCAGGCAGCCGGGCGTGGGTGTGTCACTTTGTCACAGATCCGTAAATCCATGATGACAGTAGCGTTGTGTTTCGGGACCCGGACAGGATTGAAGTTTGTATCATTTATGCGGTATCTATTTATCTGATTATATTGATATTATGTTTATTGTCCCGTAACCATTCCATCTAAAGGTGGGTCATTCTAATCGAGGGGATTTCTCCGGTTTGTGCGATTTGGCTTGAAACGTGCTTTGACCGGGAGAAACAGGCATTTATACAGGGTGTTGTTTGGTATTCTGTTTACGAGAAGCGTACCGAAAGGTTGGGGTCAATCGTTAGGAGCCTGGGCCGACACCCCAGGAGTGCCGATATTTCATCAGGAGGTTCTTCCCATGAAAGCATCACAAAGTCCACTGACAATGGGCCGTCTTTTGCGCGTCACGGTGATTGTTGCTGTGATCTCGTTGTTCTGTGTTTCCATTTCGGATATGGCGGGAGCGCGTTCGGCGCAGGCGCTGAAAGAAATGAGCCAGGCGTTCTCGAACGCGGCAAAGAAGGTGACTCCTTGTGTGGTACATATTCGCACAAGTAAGACAGTCACCGCCACAGAGAGCTTTACGTTTGAGGATTTCCCGCTGGATTCTCCGTTTGCGCCGTTTTTCGAGCAATTCCTGAATCCCAGAGAGCGGGGGGACAGTCGGAAAGATGGCCGGAAACAGGATAGCGAACCGGGCGAAGTGCCTTATGGGATGGGTTCCGGGCTTGTTGTGACTTCCGACGGGTACATTCTCACAAACAACCATGTTGTGGATGGAGCCGAAGGGATTGAGGTCCGGCTGAGAGTCG
>JAKPRU010000362.1 GCA_029557025.1 Candidatus Omnitrophota bacterium
CCGGGGGATCTGGTGCTGGATGTGGGGGCGGGGACAGGGATCCTTTCGGCGTTTGCAATCCAGGCGGGCGCACAGCATGTGTACCTGGTGGAATCGGAAGACATATTGTCATGCGCCCAGGAGATTTTCAAACACGCGGGCTGGCTGGACCGGGCGACATTTATCCGTGGCATGGCGGACCGTGTGACGTTCCAAGGCGGCAAAGTAGACACCATTCTGATTGAACTGATCGGCAATTTCGGGATCGATGAGAATATCCTTAGTGTGCTCCCGACCGTTCGCAAGAAAGCCTTGAAAAAAGGCGGGAAGATTATCCCCGCCGGTCTTCGTCTGTTTGTTGTGCCGATTATGGAAGAGAGCCTGGAACGGGAGTTTGGGGTGTACCGATCTGTGCTGTACGGCATAGATTTTTCGCCGCTGGCCCCACTTGCGGACAACAATATCTACCTGCTGAACTTTCGCAACGCGCGGCGGCTTGCGGAGCCGCAGTTGCTTGCGGAGTTTGATTTTCTGACATGCGAGAGCGATACAATTGAAAGCCGAGTAAACTTTTCCATCAGGGAACGGGGCCGGATGATCGGATTGGCCGGGTGGTTTGAGATCGATTTGTGCGAAGGGATTTCTCTGTCGAATCCGCCTAATGAGAACAGAACGCACTGGGACCAGATTATTTTTCCCATTGGGGAAGCCCAGGCGGTAGAGAAGGGGGACCGGGTGTCATTCCGGTTCCGTTACAACACAACGGCCGGAGAGGACCAATGGGCCTGGTCCGGGGTGATTCACACACGCGGAGGGATTCGCCGGTTCGATCTCTGTAATGCGGACCGGTTTCTGCTTCCGAAGGTTCGAACAAGGCACACAATTGAATTAAAAACTAAGAATTAAAAACCAGAAACCAAAGACGATAAATTAAAGAGGCGGGCGATGTGATAGATCGTGAATCCGACAATCCAGGCCAGGACACAGGAATAGGTGACGGCGAACAGGGTCCAACGTCGGGATCCGGTTTCGCGGCGGATGATGGTTATGGTTCCCAAACAGGGGACGTAGATCAGAACGATAACCATCATAGCCAGAGCGGAAGCGGGGGTGAGACCGGAATTTCGCAGGGCCGCGCGAAGGCTTTCACTACTCTCATCCGCATCGGCTCCGGCTTGATAGAGAACGCCCAGGGTGCTGACGACGGTTTCTTTGGCGGCGATCCCAGTGAGCAGGGCGAGACCCTCTTTCCAACCCAATCCCATGGGACGCAGAATCGGCGCGACCTGCTCACCCAACCTCCCGGCAAACGAGTAGCGCAATTGCTGTTCTGCAAATTCTGTTTTCAGGCGGTTCAATTCTGCCAAATCATCAGGTGAAACGGCAGTTGCCTCCAGCTGGCGAATCGATTCCCGGATATTTTCAGAACCGGGGAATTGTTTCGGGAAGGAACAGATCACCCAGATCACAATAGTAGCCAAAAGAATCACGGTGCCGACTTTTCGGATAAACAGGTACGCTCGATCCCACACATGGAGGAGAACACTGCGCAACAGGGGGATTCGATACGGGGGTAATTCCATGACGAAAGGCATGGCCTCGCCCCGGAACAGAGTTCGTCGGAACAGTTGACCTACCAGTATAGCCAGAGCAATTCCCAACGCATAAATACCGAAAATGACCAGGGTGGCATGAGCAGCGAAGAAGGCGCCGGCGAGCAAAATATAGACGGGCAGACGCGCACTGCAACTCATCAGGGGATTGATCAGAATGGTCAGGAGCCGGTCGGAACGGTTCTCGAGAGTACGTGTGGCGAGAATAGCCGGGACATTGCAGCCGAAACCCATGACCATGGGGATAAACGATTTGCCGTGCAGGCCAAGAGTGTGCATGACACGATCCATAATAAACGCGGCACGGGCCATATAGCCGGTATCTTCCATTAAAGAAATAAAGAAGAACAGGATGAGGAT
>JAKPRU010000408.1 GCA_029557025.1 Candidatus Omnitrophota bacterium
GACATCGGTATCACACCGGATGGATCGAACCCGCAGTTCTTTCGAGTGATAGGTGGCAAGCCGTAGACGCCGTTAGGGAGTCTTCTAGCGCCCTCGATAAAGGTCGGGGGCGCCCACCACCCCCCTAAAAACCCATGTGAAGTGGCAATTTCGACTTGCCAGAAAATCCGATGGGCAGGAGTCCCGAAAACAGACGGAAACATCTGAATCCAAGCAGGTTGCCCATTGGAGCACGGCATTGAGAAAATCCTGGAAACCGGTCCAACTTGCCAGAAAACCGGTCCGTCAGGCAGCGGTGGCACGATGGACCGAGATGATGGCTGGTTCGTCCGGTGGTGTGGGAGCCGGGGCTGATCCTCACGGGTCGGTCCCAATGACCCGCTTAGTCGAGATGAGGAGATGCGCGACTTGGGGTCTCATGATGGGTTTGTTTGGTGATCGAGTCCGTGTGTCGCCGTGAGATCGCTATTTCTTGCGCTCCCACACCCGAATGTAGTCCACTTCCATCGAGGTTGGGAATCCCTTTTCGGTCGCGGCTTGCGGGACGGGTTTCATTTCCTGGCCGACCCATCCGAGGTGCGGATAGCGCAAGCCCAGTGAAAGCGCGAGGTTCATGGCGAGATGCCAGTACTTGTTCGGCTTCCGCGCGACTTCCTTGCCGTCGACATACCACACGATGGTTTCTGGAGTGACATCGCAGCCATAGACGTGAAAGGCATCGCGGGGATCCCATGGGGCCATCCACGAATTGGCGCACAATTCCGGGTCCATCAATGGCCGCACCCATCTGATCTTTCCATCTTTGTCGGCGAGCCGCAGATGGAGATTCATGTCTATGTGATTGACCGGGTCGCGCACTTGGGTTGACCGATTCAATTCGTGCATCTGCAACTCAACGATGTCGATTTCGCAGTAACGCACCTCGCCCTCCGTCGCCTTGCCGTCGCTAAACAGCCAGAATGCCGGGCAGGCTCCGGGGAATAGGCTGCATCCCTTGATCCGCGCTTCGTAATAGCCATAGGTTCTCTTGAGCTTTGAGCGCAGTATT
>JAKPRU010000437.1 GCA_029557025.1 Candidatus Omnitrophota bacterium
CAGGGAGATCGAGCAGCATACGACGTCGAGAACCGACGAACAAACCAATGGCATCCCGTTGGGCCGGTTGGCCGATCCCGCGACCTTCGCGCGTGAGGCCCTTGGGGTGACTCTGTATCGTCACCAGGTGGAGTTCTGCAATGCGCCTCACCGGGTCGTGATCATGATTGCCGGTCGCGGCGCGGGGAAATCGATGGCGGCAAGGGTATTCGCGCTCTATACCGCCTGCCGTAAATCCAATCACACTGTGCTGGTTGTGTCCTCGGGGGTGCGGATGTGCTCGGAATTCGGCAAGGGGATGCTTGATCTGCTGGACTCATCGGACTTGAAGAGATTCGTTACCGAATCCGGCGGCGAACGGATCACTCTTCGGAACAAGTCTCGGATCATTTTCCTGCCCGCAAAAGCGGCGACCATTCGCGGGTATCATCCGCGCAAATCCGATGAGACGACCGGGAGCCTTTCCGTAATCCTGGATGAGGCCTGTTATATGGAACAGGGCGAGGAAATCCGCGCCGCTGTTGAGTACGCCATGATTACCACGGAGAAAGACCAGGGGCGAATGGCGATTGTCTCTTCTCCGTCCTCGGTCCATTCCTGGGTCTATCCGTTATTCCGGGACGGCCAGGAGAAAAGGGATGACATCATTTCTTTTCAATGGCCCAGTACGGTCAATCCGGAAATTCGGGAAGAAGAAATCGAACGGCTGAGACGGTCACACACGGAACTGGAGTTCCGTGCCGAGGTGATGGCAGAGTGGGTAGAGGGCAGCCATGGCCTGTTTGCCGGATTGATTGACCCGGTCATTGTGGCCCACGCGGCCCGACAGCTCCGTGAGGGAGAAATTGCGACCCTGGGCGCGGACCTGGCCCTGTCTTATGACGATTCCCATGATGCATCGGCATTGGTGGTCCTGGCGAGGTATGGGGTTTCTATGGAAGCCGAGGAGGATCTTCCGTGGCCTTATGTGCAATCGGAGGAAGAAACGCAATTCGGATATCGGGTCGTCGATGTTGTCCGTCTGACCCGCGCCGATACCAATGAGATCCACTGTGAGGCCGGGCGCCTGGTGGAGAGGTACGGCATTACCCACGCTGCTGTCGAGCAATACCAGGGCAAGAGCCTTGCGGACTACCTGACCGCTCTGGGGGTGCAAACGGAACTGATCGCACCGACCGCTGTCGCCCAACAGATTATTTTCAATGCGCTGTATAACCTGTTCCGTCGGAAAGAGATCGAGATTCCGGACGATGTCTTAGAGACTTTGATCTCCGAACTGAAGGCATTTCAGTATCGACGGGAGGCGACCGGACGGTTTTCGTTCGGACACCCGGAAGGTTCCCGGACAGTGCATGACGATACGGTCTATGCTCTTGCGTGGGCGCTTCAAGCGCAGCTTCACCTTGCGGGAACACCTATCTTGCCCACACCGGAGATCGCGTTTTTCTGAGTATTTTACGGGTCGTATGGGTCCTGTAAGCCCGACAGGTCCCCTCCCATTCTGCAAGAGCAATGCCTTTCTCCCTCTCTCTTCGGGAGAGGATTGGGGTGAGGGAAATGTCGAGTCCCGGAGGATGTTCTACATGACCCCGCCCACTGGGACAATCGGCACGAGTCTGATGTTGATAATCAGCCTCGCGACAGACTCGTGTCCCCTGGTGTCACGCGCCTTCAGAACATAAGTGTGTAACCCCGGTTCCGTATTCCCGTCGATTTCAACCGAACTGTTGTCTGTTTCCGGATCAATTCTGAAAGGAACAGGCTGACCGTTATGGGTGAACGAGACCGATTCGAGTCGGTCCTTATCCCCGGCGAAGGCATACACCTTGTACGGATCGTTGCCCGTCAGTTCCCGGCGGCTGTCCACAACTTTAGACAGGACAATTCCAAGGAGACTTGGAGGTCCTTTTTTGAGAGTGGGTTCGACAAAGGCTACACAAGTTACCGGCAGGTCCATCAAACGCCGATATCCGTACCAGACCGCTATGAGAATCGCCAGATACACAATTACTTTCTTGAGCGGAAAGTTCATACTGTCCTCCCGTGTGGCGTGTCCCCGGGGCGGATTGGCCATTCTGCTTGATATTGCTTCGTGAGAAGTTTACCATAAGAATGAAATATAATCCGGGGGAAATGCGTGGCTGTTTCGTTTTTCCCCGGTACGAATCGTGGGGCCTGTGGGGCAACCGAAACCTTGAGGTACTTACTTGTTCAATCGAACCGTTCTGTTTTACGGGCTGCTGCTTATCGTCATCATTGTGGTCGTCCACCTTGTGCAGGAGACCCCGCTGGTCCGAATGAAACTGGACCAGTTTGATGAACTTCTGGACGGTAAAGGTGGCGTACTGACTTATGTCGTCGTTTCGCTCGACGGTATCAAGGGGAAATACGATCCGGACGGACCGGACGGACCGGAGCCGGAGCGGGAATTCCAGGTCCAGATTCTGCCGGAATACTCCGAGAGCATCCGGGACCGTCTCGCCACTTACAAGAAAGAGATTAATCCGTCCCTTCAGTATGAGGCTTCTACTCAAAGCAGCTGGCTGTTCACCGCATTCTTGAATGTTTTCCCGGTATTGTTGCTGATCGGGGTGTGGTTTTTCATCCTGCGTCAAATGCAGATCGGTGGGACCAAGGCCATGTCGTTCGGAAAAAGCCGAGCGCGGCTCCAGCAGGAAGGGGGACCGAAAGTTACCTTTGATGACGTGGCGGGGTGCGACGAGGCGAAAGAGGAACTGCAAGAAGTAGTTGAATTTCTCAAAGATCCGCAGAAGTTTCAGCGTTTGGGCGGCAAGATCCCGCGTGGGGTGCTGTTGCACGGTCCACCGGGAACCGGCAAGACGCTTCTGGCCCGCGCTGTGGCGGGGGAAGCGAACGTGCCGTTCTTCAGCATCAGCGGCTCCGACTTTGTGGAGATGTTCGTTGGTGTGGGGGCGTCGCGGGTGCGCGATTTGTTCGAACAGGGCAAAAAGCACGCGCCCTGCCTGATTTTCATGGATGAAATCGATGCGGTCGGTCGGCAGCGTTTCGCCGGGGTAGGCGGCGGCCATGACGAGCGTGAGCAGACACTCAACCAGCTGCTGGTCGAAATGGACGGATTCAACTCCAACGATGAAGTGATTCTCATCGCTGCGACTAACCGCCCCGATGTCCTGGACCCGGCGCTTCTTCGTCCGGGACGATTCGACCGTCAGATTGTCGTTGACAGTCCGGATCTCAAGGGGCGCGAGGCGATTTTCAAGGTTCATACTCGGAATGTGGTTTTAGCGCGAGATGTGGACTTGGCCCTGCTTGCCCGACGAACGCCGGGGTTCTCCGGCGCGGATATCAAGAATGCCGTGAACGAGGCGGCTCTTCTGGCGGCCAGACGTAATAAAAACGCTGTCGAGATGTCTGATTTCGAAGAAGCGATCGAACGGGTAACCGCCGGGCCGGAGCGACGGAGCCGAGCGATCAACGAACGCGAGAAACGGATTGTCGCGTACCATGAGGCGGGTCATGCTGTTGTGATGCACTTTCTCAAGGACTGTGATCCTGTCCACAAGGTGTCGATTCTTCCTCGCGGACGGGCGTTGGGGTATACCATGCACCTGCCTACCGAGGATCGCTATCTCACGACAAAAAGCGAGTTGCTTTCCCGGATGGCCGGACTTCTCGGAGGTCGGGTCGCGGAAGAGCTGGTTTTCGGAGATGTCAACACCGGCGCTCAGAACGATCTGGAACGGGTTACCAACATTGCGCACAAAATGGTGTGTCAATTCGGGATGTCCGAAAAGCTGGGACCGCTTACTTTCGGGTTGAACGAGAACCAGATTTTCCTTGGACGGGATTTCTATAAAGATAAAGATTACAGCGAGGAAATCGCGTTCGAAATCGACAAAGAGATTCGTCACCTGGTCGATGAATGTCACGCGGTTGCGCGGAGTATTCTGGAAACGCATCGCGACAAGCTGGATGCACTGGCCACTGCGCTCTTGGAACGAGAGGTACTGCAGGTAGAGGAGGTGAAATCGATTCTCGGTCCGGGGGCACATGCGGAAAGCGCTGATGAGGAGAATCAGCCGGTTGAATCGAGACCTGTTGCGGAGAAGTCTGCAATCGTTTCCGAGAAAGGATCGCGGGAAGATTTGGCCGACTCCTCCGTCTCCGAAGCGTCGCCCGATTCGATTTCGCAAGGAGCCGACGAAGGTTGATGAGGTTAGATTGAACGAATACCGGGAGTGGTAGTATGTCTTTCAAGTCGGTGGATGCTCTTCAGAATCGGGCAATAAGAACACATATCGTGTCAATATCATTGGCCCTGCCGGTGTTGTACCTGCGATGAGATGACACTTTCGGTCCCAGGACACCGACAGCCGAATTCAAAAGGTGACTTGTGCTGCAATCTGTCAGGAAGACGACGGATATGCAATCTTCGGAAGAATGCCGAATTGGTGGACATTTCTGGCGATGCGGGAAATACTGCCTCGCTCTTGGAACCCGCACGCTTATTATGGGGGTCATCAATGTCACACCGGATTCGTTCAGCGATGGCGGTCGGTTTTTCGATCTGCAGAAAGCGATTGCGCAGGGTCAAAAACTGATCGAGGAAGGCGCGGACTTGCTTGATATCGGCGGCGAGTCCAGTCGCCCCGGTTCCCAACCTGTCTCAGAAGAGACGGAGAAACAGCGGGTCCTGCCGGTGATTGAGGCCCTGGTGGACTGCGGTGTTCCTCTGTCGGTCGATACCTGGAAGTCCGGTGTGGCGGATGCGGCCTGTGCAATGGGCGCAAGCATCATCAACGATATTACGGCGTTTCGGGGCGACCCGGATATGCCGAAGATCGCGGCACGACACGGATGTGGTGTTGTCCTGATGCACCTCCGGGGAACACCGGCAACCATGCAGTCTCTGACCGATTATGCGGATGTGATCGGTGAAATCCACGATTTCTTGCAGGCATCCGTCGAGATTGCAAAACAGGCAGGCGTGAGAGCGGATGGCATTGCCGTCGATCCCGGTATCGGATTTGGGAAGACACCGGATCAGAATATCCTGATTCTTCGCGAGCTTCAACAATTTCGGGACTTGGGATGTCCGCTGCTGGTGGGAACGTCTCGGAAATCCTTCCTGGGCCATTATACCGGGCAGCCCGTGGACGAACGCCTGCCGGCCACGGCGGGCAGTGTGGCCTGTGTGATTGCGCGCGGAGCGGATATTGTGCGGGTTCACGATGTTGCTGCAATGCGGGATGTGGCCCGAATCGCCGATCTGATCGTGCGGGATGATACCGACATCGCGCCGTAACCCCCTCGCAGGATTCCGCTTGGAGTCAATTTTCAGTACGATGTGGGAAATACGGCAAACCACCGGCAAGAGGCCGGTGGCACCGGGAACTTTCCTCCGCCCAGCCGTCTCCCAAAGGGAGAGGGAGAAGAATCCGGCCCGTGGCAGGGTTGCGCGGTTTAAGTAGAGTATTTCAGTTCCAGGAAATTCGCTGTCGGATACAGATAAACTTATGAGTTCGGTATTCAACCTCAGTACGCTTCGGACCCTTGCTGAAATCCTCATCTTGTGGTTTTTGTTTTATCAGGTCCTGCGATCCGTACAGGGAACCCGTGCGGCTCATGTTCTTAATTTTCTCATCCTGGTTGTATTGTTGACTTACTTGTCGCGTGTGGCGACACTCGAGACGGTCTATTGGCTCCTGGAGCGTTCGCTGCTGCCGCTGTTTATGGCGGTTGTGGTTCTTTACGCGCCGGAGTTGCGACGTGCGATCTCGTCTCTGGCACAGATGCGGTTTTTGCCGCAGTCCCGGCGCGGCAAAGACACGGTGACCGCAGAAATCGTTAAGGCCAGTCAGATTCTGTCCCAGCGGAATGTCGGCGCCCTGATCGTATTCGAACGCGGCACCAGCCTTCAGGGATTTGTGGATACGGGCATTGCACTGGATGCGCTGGTCAGCGCGGAATTGCTGGTGACGATATTCAGCCGCAATACGCCGCTCCATGACGGCGCGGTGATTCTCCGCAATGATGTGGTCGCGGCGGCCTCCTGCCTTTTGCCTTTAACCGAACGCCTGGAAGTCGATAAAGAATTGGGGACCCGTCACCGAGCCGCCCTGGGTCTCTCCGAAGAAACCGATGCGATTGTAGTGGT
>JAKPRU010000443.1 GCA_029557025.1 Candidatus Omnitrophota bacterium
TTTCGAAATTGCTTGTCGAACTGTTCCAGTTTCTGGTTATGCAGCGCGGCGGTTCGTTCCAGCTCTTTGCGACGTGCCCGGAGTTGATCCATTTCTTTCTGACGTTTTTGAATCGTCTCGCGCAGCTGCGCGGCCTGCCGCGCCGGTTCCGGTGCGCCTGAAATCATGTATGGGCCGAACAGGAAGAGCATCAGGAAAACCGGAATGAAGGCCGATGCCCCGGATGCAACGTGCCTCCGTTTATGGAACAACAATCCCCCCCGCATCAGTGGGGCAATCCTTTCTTGAATCTCCGTGGGCTGTCCGGGTGTTTCTCCTCGATGGAAGGCTCTTGGGATGCCGTCCCCTTCGGGAGCAGCAGGTTGGGTATGATGACGCCGAGGATGCACGCCAGGATCAGGGGGGAACTCAACTTTCCCTCCAGGTCCCCGGGAACCATCAAGCGAGTAATAAAAAGGGTAAGCAGCCCACCGCAGATCCCCCCGGTCAATGTAACAATCAAGCGGACATTTTGCGGAGAGACCCCCGGAGGCCAGGTTCCCCGATTTGTCATCAGGAACAAAACCAACGCCAGTAGTACCGCTCCACCTCCCAACCCCGCCACACGTGCCATCCGGCCTCCACTCTCCGCCTGGTTCCGGAGTGTGCGCAGCGTCTGCCATTCCTGTTCGGGTGTATTGACCTCGACTACTCCACTGACGGAACGAATCCGATCCGATATCTCCGGAACGTTGGGAATCTGCGCAGCGCCGGTAACCGGAGAAACCGAGCATTTTGCGGGCACACGGGAGTTCCACAACGATTCCCATTCCCCCGCCGCCTCCGCGGGGCCGGTCCATGCAGGGATGAATCGGCTCCAGGTGGCGGAGCGCACTTCCGCAATCCCCGCAATTTCCTGTGTTATGTGGTCGTAGTCCTCCGAAGGGAGACCTTTCTGAAGCTGGACAGATATCGTCAGTTGTTCGCTTCTCCGGGCGATTTCATCCATCCTCAATCCCTCTATTCCTGCACCGATTCTCCAAACCGTTCCCAACAGCACAGCCAGGGTGGTACACAGAAATCCTGCGATCAATGATTTCGATAAAGATTGGTCTGACATGTACTCCTCTTGTTCGGTCAACAAACGGATCGTGAAGCCGCTCGGTTATGATAGTAATTCGAGCGAGGCGCGCACAACATCCATGGTTCTTACCAGAGTCATGCAACAGTGCTTGTCCGGGGCCGGACAGGTTTTTTCCCAACACCCCAGGCAGGGAACGTTTGCCTGCACAACTCGATGGCGCTTGCCATAGGGGCCGTTTCGGTCCGCATCGGACGGCCCGAAAAAGGAAACACTGGGGATGCCCAGTGCCACCGCAATATGCAGCGGTCCGGTATCGTTTGTGATTACCAGGCTGCTTCGGCGGATCAGTTCCATCATCTCCAGAATATCTGTCTTTGGCGCAGGAACAACCCTGCCGGACATGGCCGAGGCGAGTACCGTATCTCGCAGCGATTCCTCACCCGGACCCCACAGCACCACAACGGGCCGTTTTGTCTTCCCCGCGAGAATACCGGCTGCCTCGCCGAACCGTTCCGGCGCCCAGCACTTCGTGGGCCATCCCGCACCCGGCGAGACGATGATCGGAGGTATTCCTCCGGCAAACGATCCCAGCCATTGTTCCATCCGTTCCGCCGCTTTCCAGCCAACCGGCATTTCAAAGCGCACTTCGGGATTCTCGATTCCCAGCGGTTTGATGAGGCAAAGGTTGCGGTCAATAATGTGACGCTTGTCCTCTTCGGGGAGAACCAATGTATTATTCAACCGGCGGCTGATTTCCGCGCCTTCTTTCCCGTCATACCCGATTCGAATCGGAATCCTCGCGAAAAAACTCCATGCCGCGCTCTTGGTCAGTCCATGCACATCAATCGCCACCTGATACCGCCTGGAGCGAATCCGTTTCAGCAGACCGCCCAGCAACCGAAAGCGTTCCGCGACAGAGCGTGTCTGCCGAATCTGTCTGCGCGGCATGAGGACGACTTCATCCAGGCTTTTCAGGCCATACAGCATGGGGGCAAGATAGTCCTCCACAAGCCACCCGATATGTGCTGTTGGGAATGCTTGTCGCAGCGCTGTCAGCATCGGGATGGTGTGGATAATATCCCCGATATGCGACATGCGGATGATAAGGATACGTTCCGGCGGCCGGCTCAGATCGTATTTCACCCGCTGGGAGGACATCAAATCCTCCCCTTTCCCGTAATGACCACCCACAAGGTCTGAAGAATGATATAAAGATCGAAAAAGAGAGATTGATGGTCGATATAATATAGATCGTGATTCAGCCGCACGGACATATCCTCCGTGCCGCGACAGCGGATCTGCTGATAACCGGTGATCCCCGGCTTGATCCGCAACCGCGCGCGTGTCGCTTCATCGTACCGATCCACCATCCAGAGTTCTTCGGGACGCGGTCCGACAACACTCATCTCACCGCGCAGGACATTCCAGAATTGCGGCAATTCATCCAGGCTGAACCGGCGCAACCATCATCCCAGGGGCGTCACACGCGGGTCATGTACCAGCTTAAACACCGGTTGAGACAGGCTTTCTACGTCCACAATCTGGTCTAATTGCTGTTCGGCCTCTTCGACCATGGAGCGAAACTTGTAGATGGTAAATGGCCTTCCGTTCAAACCGGCGCGCTCCTGTCGAAAGATGATGGGGCCTCGACCCGACAGGCGAATCCCCAGCGCGATCAGGGCCATCACGGGAGAGAACAAAACCAAAACGATTATGGAGATAACAATGTCCATGGCGCGCTTCAATGCCTGAGAGAGGCGGTCCCAAGGCGTGCGCTCCAGGGTATACCATTCCCCGTCATCCAGGACACGCCAGCGTGGGTGTGGGCGTATCTCCCTGTACAGGCCATGTGTAAAATGCAGCCGAACGGGTTCCTGCCGGCATTGCTCGATAAACTCCGCGGCTTCCTGTCCCTCCTTCGGTCCCAGATCCAGAAACAGGTCGTTGATATTGTATTTCTCGAAAAGGGGATACAGCGCCCGTCCCGGTTTCCCGGGGTTATTCTTGATCTCTTTCACCGGTATTGCGCAGCAGAGTGCGTACCCATACTCCGGGTGGTTCTTAAGAAACTCCTCAATCCGTCGATCCGACTGCTCAGAGAAAATGAGCAGGGCATTGGCCAGGTCGTAACCCTTTCGGCGGTAGTACGCTGCTCCCTTCAAAACAGCCCACCGGCACACGGAAGAGATGAGGACCAGAGAAACCCCGTTCATCAGCATGACCATTCGGGAAAACGAGAAGAACCGATACCAGAACACCAGCGAAAGGAAAATCAGCGACGCCAACGTCACCGCCCGCAGCGTAAGATCCATCTGTGCCGCCAAACTTGGAGGGCGACGAGTCTCATACCCGCCAAAGAACCACAGGCTGCTTAGATACAGCAAAGAAAGAACAACTTGGGCAATCAGATAGTGTTCACACGGGGTTCCGTAATGCGTGCTGAAAAACCCGGACCAGAATCGGATGATATAGGAGCCGATAAAGCAAACCGCCAGCAGAACAGCGTCCAGGTACAGCAGGATACGTTCGGTACGGATCATGATTCCTCAGTGGATCGACCGGGGTCGGCGCCTCTTCTTCCTATTCGAAAACGAATTGTGCCTGAGATCAGTCCTGCGCCCAAGGCCAACGATCTTGCCGCCAGAAGGATCGGAACCCGCGCGGTGAGGTCCGGCGCACGCTCCCGGCACAGACGCAATGTGCCCGACATACAGGCAAGATCAGCCGCCGCGAACAGGATACAGAACAGCCAGGACGGCGACCAGAATACCGTCGCCACCAGGAATCCCAAAAAGCCATAAGTCAGAGGAATTTGCGCGATGAGCGTCGGGGGCGTGTGTGTGTCACCTTGGATGCGGCCCGGGTGACGCACCAGCAGATACGACTTGTAATAGGCAATGCGGAACTTCTTGCGAATGTACTGAGACAGGGTCTCCGCGTGTCGATGAACCACTCGCGCATCGGGAACAAAAACCATCCGGAATCCCCGTTCCGCCATCCGAAACGAGAACTCCTGGTCCTCCACCGAGGCCGTCGGAAATCCCTCATCGAATCCCCCCAAGTCCAGGAAGATATCGCGCCGGAATCCCGCCGAATAGGTGTCGATAAAATCGATGGAATCGAATTGCTCCATACGGATGTATTTCTCTTCGTATTCCACCTGAACAAGACGTGCCACCCAGCTTGTCTGCCGTGTTTCGTAAGTTCCTTTGACACCCTGAACGGCCGCATCCTCAAACGGGGCCAGCATCTTTTCCACCCAGTCCGGGCGCGGTTCGCAGTCGGCATCGGTGAACAAAAGAATCGGACCGTTTGCCTCTTTGGCTCCCCGGTTACGCGCGGCGGCCGGCCCGGCATGATCCTGCGCCAGAATGCGAATAATCCCCTGCGGACCGGCGTGGTCTGCAATCCAATTCTCGACGATTGCCACGGTGCTGTCGTTCGATCCGTCATCCACCACAATGGTTTCCAGGCATCGCTCCGTTTCCTGATGGAGAATGGCATCCAGGCATCTCAGGACCGATTCCACATCCCGATAGACAGGAATAACAACGGTTGCGGATGGTAGATTGGATTCCACGCCTGTTGTCCCTCCGACTCTGCAACATAGCAGTCTAACAGATCCGGCAGGAAAAACGCCATGCGAATCAAGAATTAAAAAGGCTCGATCTTCAGTGGGAGACGGACACGGAATGTGGTTCCTTCCTCACGGTTGGAAGTGAATGATACTCGTCCCTGTAGATATCGTTCGGTGAGCAATCTGACACTATACGTGCCAAGCCCGCGATTCCTGCTTTTTGTCGAGAAGGAACGATGAAAAACCTGCAATTGGACATCCCGTTCCATATATCCGGGATTATGAACCGTGAATTGAACCTCCCCATCTTCCTGTTCGCAACCGACTGTCACGGTCTCGCCCTTTTGACAGGCCTCCAGCCCGTTTTTGATAAGGTTGCCGAGAACACGGCTCAGTAATTGTGGATCGGAAACAAATCGTACGTCTTGTGACGAGGGATCGACACGAATCGACCGATTGGCAGCCACAGAATGCCTTGCGTAAAGTTGCACAACATCTGCCAACAGGGACAAAGCGTCAATCGGAAAAGGACTGACAGACAGATCGCCGCTTTCCGCAGTCGCCAATTCGCTTTGTGCCTTGATCTCTTCCAGAATCCGATTGGTGATATCGGTCAGTTTGCGCCGGTATTCCGGCCATTCATCCGGCTGGAGATCGTCCAGGATCTGTAAGTATCCCAGCAGTCCACCCGCCGTATTGAGGATGTCGTGAAAGAAGATCTGTTCAAGTGCCGCCCGGCGCTTTTCATGGCTGATATCGGTCACGGTGAAGAAGGTGAACCTTTCCCCATCCATCTCAAACGGTGTGGCACAAACTCTCAGGTCCATTGCCTCACCCTGTTCTTTGCGAAGGATGCGACATTCCTGCACATCGCGCTTTCCATGAATACTTGACAGGATCGCGCGGGCCGCCCCACACGTCGTGCAGAACTCCGTTGTGCCGCATTCGCTCTCGCTCTCGAACATGTGAACACATTTGAATACCTCTCCCGGACGAAGGCCGCACAGCGACTCCCGTTCCTTTATACCCAAAAAATCCAGCAAAGATCGGTTGCTGTAAACGATCTGACGTTGCTTGTTCAAAATCAGAACGATATCGGGGATCGCGTCCAGAAGGAGACATAAAAGGGAGAATCCGGAAAATTGCCGAAACTGTCGTTCTACATTCTCCGGTGAGGCCGTTTCTGCCGGTGCAAAGTGAGTGGGCGATTTCTCCGAATTCATCGTTGGCGGTCCCTTGTATATTGCTCTGGGCATTCTTCCGTCGGATCATACGGTTTGCCTGTTTTCTGTCAAGCAGAATCGACAAGGGCGGTGAGCCGATGGCTCTCACCGCCCCGCGTCTGCAAAGGATTTGTCGGCGGCTGTCAGGCCCGGTTTTGATCGGCCACGTCACGGAAAATATCCGCTGCCAGTTCGCAGTCATCTTCCGTGTATCGTTCGCAGAAAGTGGACCAGCGAATCCAGGTTTCCAGAAAGGCATGGGCAGTCGGGCAGGTGCGTTCATCGTACCGGTATTCGCGCGATGCGGGAGGCATGGAATACGGATAGATTTTCTGCCGCGCATTCTTCTGAAGAAACGTCAATGCTTCCGGCATGAGATAGTATTTTCCTATTCCTGCTCCGGGAATCCCGGCTTCTGCCAGCTGTTCGGCAAATTCTTCCGTACTGCACCGGAACGCTTGCGGGTCCAGGTTGACCCCGACCATCCAACATGAATACACATTTTGATAATCCGGTATGGGCAACGGAGTAATACCGGGGATTTCTCCCAATTTCTGGGACAGGAGTCGAATCATCTGATCGCGCCGGGCGACCTGGTCTTTGATAAGTTCCAGTTGTGCCAGTGAGACTGCCGCAGTACACAGCGGCATCCGGTAGGCGAATCCGAGTTCCGTGTGCAGACGACCGAAATGCGGCTTCATCTGCGCGCCGCGACTCTGCCCGATAAACCGACAGCGTTCGGCAAGATCCTCATCGTTCGTGACAACGCATCCCCCGACATCGGACCCCATGGTCTTCTCTGAGTCGAACGAAAATCCGGCGGCTTGGCTCAAGGT
>JAKPRU010000444.1 GCA_029557025.1 Candidatus Omnitrophota bacterium
CCAAATTTCAAGTATTTCGAGTTTGGTGATCAATGCTGGAATTGGAGAGGGAGATGCTATTGATATTCGATACAATAATCTCGATTGCGGCGATTGGGATGAGGTTCAAACATTATTAACGAAACTTGGTGAGGAACATACCTCTTCATATTGGCCGTATTGGCTGTCTTGGCTGGCTTCGTCGCAATGGCGGGGATTAAGATATTCCCCGCAGAATGGCTTAGATCCCTATGATTGTACACTCCGCGTTGACTCATGGGAAAAGATGTAACCGTCCGCTCAACCCCGTGCTGGTGCGGGGGGAGAGAATACGGCAACCGTCCGCTCAACCCCGTGGTTGTGCAGGGACGAATTAGGGGTAGAGTAGCCATGGAGGTGAGCCATGGTGAGAAATCAAACGAAGAGAGAACGAGGCGAGGAAACGGAGCGTTCCCGGTACTGGCGAGAGATGCGGGATGTAGTGGATCGGATCGCCGATCATCCGATTAACCGGATTGAGGAACGGCCCCCCCGGCCTGGAAACAGGCGCACGCCCAATCCTGACATCCCCTCGCCTTCCGACATTCTCTCCCTTCCCCACCCCCCACATCAGCACGGGGTTTACCGGACGGTTACGTAAACTCAACCCCCACCTGACCCCGGTGGGAGAGGGAGTTTGTGCCACAGTATTTATTTGCCCTCCGCCGGTAGCTCTTGCTCCTCGATGGGCAGGCGCACGATAAAGCGTGTTCCTTTGCCGATTTCGCTTTCGGCGTGAATGGTTCCCCCCATTTCATCAATAATGGACTTTGAGGTGTACAAACCCAGTCCGGTGCTGCCTTTTCCGGGAGAGAAAAACGGCTCGAATATCCGGTCCAGCAGTTCCTGGGGGATACCGGGGCCATTATCGGCGATCACGATCTCAACCATGGGAGTTTGTACTCCCTGGTGCAGGAATACGCCCTGTCGAGCGGAGATTCGGACGGTTCCCTTTCCATCGAGCGCCTCGAATGCATTCAACAGGATGTTCGAAAAGACCTGAACGAGTTGATGGAACTGTCCGAGCAGGAAGGGGAGATTTTCCGGTATGGACCGCTGGACTTCCACGGCGTTCCGGGCGTAGCTGACCAGTCGAATGGATCGTTCGATTACCTCTCCGAGATCGAGAAACTCTGCCTTGCTTTCGGAACGATTCAGGAATCCCTCGAGTTGAAGGCCGCGCAGCATGTGGAGAAAGAGGTCCACCTCGGCCAGAATGGCATTTCGGGCCTGGGTGTCCTGGAGACCGGCCGCTTCATCGCGGATGTTCAGGAGAGGCTTTTTGAGATCATGCAGGAGACCGGCTGTAACCTGGCCTACGAGGGATAATCGTTCCAGGTGGAGCAGCTGACGCTGTTTTTCCTCCAGGGCGACGGTTTTACTGATTACTTGCGCCGAGGTTTTCTGGAGTGTTCTTACCCCGACGGCGGAATAGACCACGAGCAGCGCCAAGACACCGATGAGGGCGGTATTGAACAGGCGTCGACGGGTCTGGTCCAGGCGAAAGTAGACGGTTCCGACGGGCATCGACATGAAGCGAAGCGGTACGGCCTCATACTCTTCCAGGTGTTTTTCGAGAAAATCCGGGTGAGTTTGCGAGAAGAACGGCGGATAGACGGCAGTGGGGCCATGCCCCTCGCGGAACTTGAATACGACAATTTCCTGGACGAACGGATAATCCTGCTGAATCTCGGTGGCCAGGGAATGGAGTGTGTTCCCCGGCCCGTCCAGCACCGGAGGGATTTCACGAGCGACCAGCGCGGGGAACTCACGCGCCAGGATCCGTGGAATCTGCCGAATGGCTTCATCGTGCACGCGGACTGCCCACAGAAGCAACAGGCCGATCACCACAAGGAGAACGAACGTCAGAAAATATAAGGACTTGGAATACATCGGCTTCGCCTGAACAGATCGATCTTTCTTATCCTACCTTCCCGCATACGGGATGTCAGCTGGAAGCCGCCAATCGGGCCGCCCGGCGGTTGCGTCCAGTCTGCACATTTTCATGCGGTTTATGGGGTGGGGGATTTCCGGGCCTTTTTCGCTACACTCTGCCGGAGCAATACCTGCGGATGCAATCCGACAGGCAATAGGCTGCGGGTGGAATCAGGAGGGATTCGATGGGGAAACGATACCGCATCGACACTCCGAACACGAGATGCAACAGCCAGGTAGAGAGAACTACCGAGAGAATCGGCAACAATAATTTCCATTTCTTTTTTAACATCACAAACCCTCCCAAAGCGGCTCCGAAAAGGGGAAGAAGAGAGAGCAGGCTCAATAGAACCAGCGGGAAGGATGAGAACTTTTCATAGACGGGCATCGGCCACCAGAAAACGATAAGCCGCATGAGGCACAGTTTTACAAACTGTCCCGGATTCTCGCGGATGAATTCTTTTGCCAGCGCGCCCAAGCGGTCATTGTATTGCAGTTCGGTTTCGCCGAAATCCGGAGAGGGAGGAACGGCATCGCGCGGGATCACGACATATCCGGTCTTATTGTCGGGATTGTTCGCCAGGAACAACATTCGTCCGGCTTGTGTGCTGCCCGGCAGAATGCGCCCGAAAACCGTGTAATTTCTGGCGGTCCAGGGAATCAGAACAACGGCCAGCGCGATTCCGGCCATTATCAGCCCCCGGATGGCTTCTTTCCGACGATCCCAGCACGAAACGAGTACCGCCAGGAATAGAAACGGGATGCAGAAATTCACGGTAGGACGAACCAGGGATGTCAGGCCCAGCATGATCCCGAACACGATGGCGGACCGGGATGTCAGGTTCTGCATGAACCCATACGCACAGAATACGGAGGCGCACAGGACAGCCGTGTATAGAGTCTCGGAAAGCAGAAACGCGCTGTAGAAAATCGAGAACGGATAGATACACCACCAGAGAAGCGCGATGCGTGCCGCCAAGATACTTTGCGTAATCCGCCAAGTGAGTTGAGCGAGCAGCCAGGCGGTCAGCAGGGAGACCACGGCCTGCCCCGCTATTGCCGGACCGACATATACCTCTGGAAACAACCGGAGAAACGGAACCAGAAAGACCGCGTAGCCCGGACCATCAAACGCCGTGGGACCCTGGTCGATGGAAATGGCGAAGGTTCCGTGTTCCAGAAGATTCCGGGCCTCTGCGAGATACCGCTGCTGATCCCCCAGCTCTGCGCTGAACTGTTGTGAACCTTCAACCAGAAATGCGAAGCGAAGAACATACCCGAGCAGGCAGGCGAACAAGAGGAACCCGATCCCCATTCTTCGGATCGGGCGGTTGGCCGCCATTTTCATGTCAAAAGGCTGGTTCATTAAGAATCCTTGTTTATTCCGCCCCTTCCTCAACGGGGGCCAGAGCGATCACATAACGCTGCTCGCCGAGGTCCTCGATGGGGAACAAAATCATTTCTTCATCTTCCTCCGACAACGTTACCTGAGATGGGCTCCGTTTGTTATAGATGCGGGCACGGAACAGTTGTCGGGAAAGTTGTTCGCTTTCCGGGGTATACAGAGCGCCCAAAATGGCCAGCCCGCGCAGAAGAAGGTTTCTTCCAAAGATTTCCGGAGTTTGCGCCAATTCCCGGCGGATGACAAGAACGCACCCGCGATTCCGAAGGTCTTTCAGGTCTTCCACGGTCAACGGATCGGCCATATTCTTGCCTCGTTATGATCCGGAAACGATATCGTATTCTATTATTGTGAGGTGTATGCAATGACGCAATCGGTCACCCCCAATGCGAAAGAGTTGATTGAACGGTTTGAGGACGGCACGGCCGGGGTCGGGGTTATCGGCATGGGGTATGTAGGACTTCCGCTGGCCATGCTGATGGTGAAAGCGGGGTATCGGACCCTGGGATTCGATGTGGACTGCGAGAAAGTGGATCGTCTCAATCGTGGGGAATCCTATATTCATCATTTTCCGGTGGAACGAATTCAGGAAGCGCGGAAAGACGGGAAGTTCCAGGCGACGACGGATTATGCGCGTCTTAAAGAGGTAGAGGCGATTATTATTTGCGTGCCTACGCCGCTCAACGAGTATCGTGAGCCGGACTTGAGTTATGTGGAGGCGACCGGGCAATCGGTCGGCGAGCATCTTCGGCGCGGGCAGATTGTGATCCTGGAAAGCACAACGTATCCGGGGACGACGGAGGAAGTGCTGCTGGCGCGTCTTTCGGAAAGCGGGCTGCGGGTGGGCCAGGATTTCTTTCTGGTATACTCGCCGGAGCGTGAGGATCCGGGGAATGCGCATTACAATACGCGCACGATTCCGAAGGTTCTCGGGGGAATTACCCGGCAATGTCTCGCGGTGGGGGAAGCCTTTTACGGGCGGGTGTTTGAGAAGATTGTACCCGTGTCCAGTACGGCGGCGGCCGAGATGACCAAACTGCTCGAGAATATCTACCGGGCGGTGAATATCGCGCTGGTGAATGAATTGAAGATTCTGGCGGACCGGATGGGACTGGACATTTGGGAGGTGATTGAGGCGGCCTCCAGCAAACCATTCGGCTACCACGCTTTTTATCCGGGGCCGGGCTGGGGGGGGCACTGTATTCCCATCGACCCGTTTTATCTCACGTGGAAAGCGCGGCAGTTCGGATTTGCAACGCGGTTTATTGAGCTTGCCGGGGAGGTCAACACGGGAATGCCGCATTTCGTGGTGGGGAAAGTCGTCAAGGCGCTGGCATTGCGCGGGATTTCCATTGCGGGGGCGCAAATTCTTGTCCTGGGGATGGCGTACAAGCGCGATGTGGATGATCCGCGTGAGTCCCCGGCGATTAAAGTAGTCGAACTGTTACGGGAATGGCATATCGATGTTTCTTACCATGACCCGTATATTCCGCATTTCCCGGCGGGCAGGCACGGAGACCTGGGACTGTCCTCGGTTCCGCTGACACCGGAGCGCCTGGCCGAGGCGGATGCGGTATTGATTCTGACCGATCATTCCTGTATCGACTACCAGGATGTCGTTCGTCACGCAAAGTTAATTATTGATACCCGAAACGCGACACGATGCGTTACCGAAGGACGAGAGAGAATTATCAGGGCGTGAGCGGGATTCGGTTCGGAAGTTTCGACCCCCTTTGTGTCTCCCCCAATCTTTGGGGGAGAAGTGGCGGGGGGTGATCCGGCGATCTCAGGTTGTGGGTTCTCCGTAGACGGCGCCCCAGGCTTTGGCGAGTTCTTTTCCCCTTGTTTCGAGTTGTTTCCGTTCCTCATCGGTAAAGGGTTTGTAGTTCATTACCGTTTCGACGACCCGATCGAGTTCGGCTAAACTACGAACTCCGATATTCAGCGAGGAAATGCCGGGGAGTTCCATGGCGTACCGAATGGCGGATTCGTAGTCTTGACCGGACAGGCGGGCGGTTCCTTTGGTCCAATCGGCGGGACCGCCGAGGATTTTCATGGCGATGAGGCCGAGGTTTTTCTTTTGGGCGGGCGCCCAGACGCGCTCCTCGAAGTTGTAAATGTGTTTGGTGACAAAATTGACGGCAGGCATGGCCACATCGATTTCATCGCGTTCCAGGAACGGCTGAAATCGCGACGGGAAAAAGTGCGCGGAACAGCCGATATGGCCGACGATGCCCTGTTTTTTCGCCTCCAGCAGAGCGGCGAGCATTCCTTTCGGGCCGAGAACATCCTCTACTTCCGATTTGAATCCTTCCAAACCGAGATCGTGGATATAGACCAGTTCGAAATGGTCGGTCTGTAATTTTTTCATGCTTTCCCGCAGCTGTCCCCAGCATCCGTCATAAGTCGGGTTTTCAGCTTTTGTGGCGAGGAAAATGTGATCGCGGTGGGGTTTGATTGCCTGGCCCAGGTATTCCGGGGATTCCTCATAGTTCAAGGCTGTGTCGATGGAGATGACACCCAATTCGAGGCAGCGGTCTACCATATTGCGGACATCATCGGGCGTGATGCCGAGATTTGCCCGGAAATGCCCTGTGCCCAATGTGATACAGGAGATCGGCACACCGGTGC
>JAKPRU010000448.1 GCA_029557025.1 Candidatus Omnitrophota bacterium
TGGGGGATACGCGCACGCAATTCCGGCCCGGGCTTGCCGGTTCCCACATACAAACCCCGATAAACCTGCATGGAATCAACGTTCAGTATCTCCCCACCGAAACATTCCGCCAACTGCACCGCAATCTCGCTTTTGCCCAACGCAGTCGGCCCGGCAATCGCCACCAGCCGCACCCGATTTATATCGACATCCCCCCCATCCATTCTGTCCATTTTGTCCACCCTGCCCACCCCCCTCCTATTCTCTTTTCTTTTAATTCCCTTTCACTCCTAAAACCGTAATAACCGGCAGATCCTCCGGCTCAAACCAGGCATGGGAACACCGGATCTCCAGCACATTCCGGCCCGCCCGCAAAATGCCCTGGGTTTCATAGTCGGAGGGGCTGCCGGAATTGACCTCAATTGTTCCACCGGGTGTGCCGTTCAGAAAGATGGACAGTTCCATCTTCTCTGTGTGAAGGCTGTCCGGTTGAAGAGTCAGCGCCGACCGCCGACCTTCCAGTTGTGTTCCCGCCACAAACTCCATCATACACCCGGCAGGCCAGGTGAATGACACCGACTCGATTCCCACGGAAGCCACAAAAGCGTTGGCGGGGTTGAAAAGTATTCCGTCGGTGACCGGAGGCTGTGTCCCCGTTATGTCTGCCAGCGCCCAGGCCGCCACCGGATCTTCCCCGGCCGGCGGTTGAAGGGCCGCAATCGCTTTCGGTCGGTCTGCAAGACGAAGGTAGGATCTGCCCAGAACCGTTCCGGTTGTACAGTGGATATTCCCGGCAATTTGCACAACGGTTTTGGCGGTCTCCTCGTCCGGCTCCCAGGGGTGAAATGTAAGCGCGGTACACCAGGCCGGGTAGGCTTCATCCCACCGTTCCAGTCTCGTAAGAATTTCTGCCCGGTTTTCACATGCCCGGATTGCCAGTTGATTTGATACGCAGGCAATCACGCCCGCATACCATTGCAGCGCGGATTCGGGATTCTGATCCCGATCCAGATCTCCCAGCAGAAACCGGCCCTCTCCCTGTCCAACCCCGGCATCCAGCTCCACCGCTTGTTCAAATTGCTCTCTGGCTCTCTCACGGTCCCCCGACTCGTTCCGCTTTAAAAAGAGGAGGCCCATCTTGTGATATACTGTTGCCACTGCCGCCCGATGCCGAGCGGAATTCGTCTTCTCCATCTGTTCCCGGTAAAACTTAAGGGCATCGCGATAGGCTCCCAAAGCGTCCTCGTATCGCCCCTGCTGTTCCAGGTCGCTGCCTCGGACCATCCCCAGGCTGGGTTGATTCCTTTCTGTTGCGAGAAACCAGTCGGGATGATCGGCCAAATAAAGAAAAATCGGGAACAGCACAACCAGAAGAATCCCCCAGGCAATCAGCGCATGACGGTTTGATGGGCCGGGAAGGGGATTGGATGGGTTCATTGATTTGCCTTGAGCGGTATGCGCGCG
>JAKPRU010000451.1 GCA_029557025.1 Candidatus Omnitrophota bacterium
CTGGAAGAAGATGCGGTTGCGGTTTCCGGGGAAGGTGTGGTGTCACGGTTCGGCGGCTGTACACGTGGCAATGGTGGCCAAAGGTACGGTTGTCGGGACGATCTGCGAACCGCCGCTGGTATGGGATATTGCGGCGGCTGCGGTGATCGCCCGGCAGGCGGGAGCAGATGTGCGCTTCTTGTCCGGCGGGGCGATGGACACCGGCGCGTTCACCGGCCACCGATCTCCACAGCCGGTTGTGGCGGCGCATCCGGCAGTGATGGATGAACTGATTGCCATGATCGAGTGGCTGTGAGGGGAAACAGATCCTCAACCCGCATTCACATAGCATTCAAGCCATATTCGCTGCCAGGTTCCGGCATCGGGCTGTATTTCATGAACCCGGCATTGGACGGGGATTCCACAGTCCAGATTTCGGCTGATCGAATGGACGCTCGTGCGGGGAATGTACCCCAATTTGATCCCATCTTCGGTGAGAACTTCCACGGCGTCCCGATGGAACGGATTTTCCGGCTCACGACGGAGGACCAGCGCAGAGCCGCTTTTCAAGGCGGGCAGCGCGCGGTCTGCCTCATAATAGGGATACCCGGCGAGCGGTGTGCGCAGGAGCTCAATCCGCCGCGTGTCGGGTTTCTTGCTTTGCGCCGAGCCGGTCAGAAAACCGAGCGAACCGAGTAATGCCGTAAAAAACGATCTGCGTTCCATGATGTCCTGCCTCTTTTTCGGGTTACCGCCCGTCTCTCAATAGCCTTTCCGCGTTTTCGCCACAAATTAAATCCAACTCTTCCTCCGAGAACGGAAGGGACCGGAGATGCTCCAGTTCGTTTTTCTGATCCGCCCAGGGGGAATCCGTACCGAACAGCACACGGTCCACACCATGCGCCCGGACCATGGTCACAAAGTCCTCATCCGGCAAATGCCCCAACACATAAGAGGTATCAAGGTAAACATTCCTTCCGATCAGAACTCTTGCAACTTCCTCCCATTGGCGGAATCCGCCGAGGTGGGCCAGGATCATCACAAGATCGGGGAATCGGTCAATGAGACGAGCGAAATGGTCCGGTGTGCTGTTGAGAGTCGGGATCTCGATATCCACGCCGGCATGGAACAGAACAATCATGCGCTCCTCGATGATGGCTTCATACATGGGGAAAAGTTTCTCATCATCCGGTTCGATACTGTGGTACTCCGGATGGATTTTTATGCCGGGGAATCGCCGCGATGACAAATCCCTGATGAGTCCCGGAAGGTTTTTGCACTCCGGGTGGAACGAACCGAACGCGACCACACGCTCGGAACGGCCATTCTCCACCCAGCGATTGATGGAGTTGACCTGTCTCGGTTTTGTGGCGACCGGCTGAAGCCAGGAAATGTCGATTCCCGCCTCGTCCATGGATTCCACGAGGCTCGACAACCGCCCGTCGACGGCCTCTTTGATCCCGGCCCCCGCCGCCATTTTCGGAACGACTTCCAGGGCAATCTCATCCGGGAAAACATGTGTATGAACGTCAACAATCATGTGGGATTCCCCATCGGCTGAATTTGACTACATGCCGGCTTTTCAACTATTGGCTTATCATGCCACAGGCTGGAAGCCTGTGCCACCCTCTTCGATTGTGGATTGCGGATTGTGGATTGTGGATTCGCAGAGACAATTTATGAATTGCCCCCACACTCATTCATCTCGTCTCCCTTTCTACAGGGAGAAAAAGTCAGCAGATACAGCAGAATGGCGGCATAGCATTTCAATGATGCGCCAAAGATCCCGATTCCCGCTTTCCACCATCCGCTTTCAAAGGCATACGGAACAGCCAGAGTCCCCACGGCCACGGCGAACAGGACAGTGTTCTTGATGCTGTGGTTTTTCCATTGCGCAGCCAATATGCAGATCGGCAGGAGAAGTTGAGTGAAATAGTGGTCCCAGCAGAGGCTCGGAACCAGCAGCATGGGATAGAGCCACAGGACGAAAAGCATGTCTCGGTTGCGCCGATGGCGGATCGTCGTGTACACAGCAAGCCCCAGCAGGAGAATCGCAGTCAGAACGGAAAGGGCGTAAGCCAGAGTCGGCAGATCGGCGAGAGCCGTCGTTCTGGGATTTCGGCTCAGCAGTCGATAGAACAGTGCGGACGGGGCCTGGTTGTGCGGTTCGACATGAAACACCTGGCCATATTCCGCCCAAGTGGATTGACCGTAAGACATCTGCGGGAGCAGATCAAGAAAGGCCCGATGCTGGTCCCAACCCGCGACAGCAACAGCCCAACCGGTACAAGCGCAAATCGTCGCCAGTCCCGCGAAAAACGCGGGACGGTCTATGAAGAGAAACAGCGCCAGCAGCAGGGCCGGGGCAACTTTCGCCGAGGCTATAATGCCGATCACAACTCCGGCGGCAATGGAGTAATTCCGCTTCATCAACAGCAGAGCGAGGGTGAATGAAAACAACAGGACGATATTGAACTGTCCGGCGGAAATGGTCCTGAAAATCGGATCGAAGAAAGCGAACAGGGTAATCCCTGCCGTCCATTTCAGAAGATAAGATTCTTGTGGGTATAAGGAGCAGAACAGCGCGAGAGTCCCCAATAACAACAGGTGGTTGACAATGCACCAGGCAGCCCAAGCTGTCTCGTAGTCCATCCAGGCCAGCGGTCGGCACAAAACCGCCATGAACGGGGGATAGACAAAGGGATTCAAGCCTTGCGAAATACCCAGCCGGGTTTTGGTCCACATGGCGGCCTTGAAGTCATAGAGGTCTATTCCCTGCCCCACCAGGAACGCGCCGATGTAAAGATGCTGGAAATCATTCCGGTGCAGCTGCGGGGCAATGAAAACATTCCGCTGGACATAATAAGCCAGGGAAATCGCCAGGAGGGCGGATAGAAAAAGAGTCTGTTGGGTATCCCTGTTCGACATGGATCGTGATGGGTGATTGAGTGTAATGATCGGAAGGATAGCACGTCACTCGACAGGCAGGGACGGCTGACAGTCGAGTTTGGACATTATTTTACTATGTGGAAGCATAGGGAAAGCGGCATTTGGCGATTTTTTTGGTGGAGAGCAACCCCTTCGTTATCCGAGGCAGTGGTTCCCTTCCCTGTGGAACGGCAACAAAAGCGCGGCCTGCACAAACCGCAGAGTTCGGATCTGGATCGAACGAGGCGCCCTCTTTCACGGAATCGTTCCAAAAGCATCCTGCTCCCTATTACAAATATGTATTTACAAATATACGTCAGAGATGTCCAATCTTCAGTCGGAGGGGCGCACGGCCGTACGCCCCTGTGTGTTTGCGAGTGCGAGGAAGAGGGGAGTAAGCACGGGATGGACTCTGTGGACAGAGTGGACACGGTGGATAAAAACTCCGCCAAAATGTGACAGACAGGAGAGTTTGCGGTGGAAGTGAGGGGTTGACAGTCGGGAAATATAGGCTTTGAATATTGTTGATGGGGTTTTTGGTCCTCATCGAAAATCTGTCACCAGGAGGAATAAGGATATGCAGAGAGTCGGTTTAATTTTGGTCTTGGCCGGGCTGTTGACAGCTACGGTATGGGCACAGGAAGAGTATGTGCCGGTCGGCCCGGAGGCTGTCGGCCTGGTCCCGAAGACAAACACATTCGATTTGAACGCTTGGCCCGGAAATGGAGATCCGAGGAATAACGAGGGCTCGGAGAGCACCGGTATCGCTATCGGCAGCGGCGGGAATATCCTGATCGGCTGGGAAGACGATGGCGATGGATGGTTCGATTATGAGGCTGTGTGGGTGGTGTACAAGCAGGACGGCACGCCCATCGTAGGGTATCCCCAATCGTATTTTACCGCTGCCGGCGAACCGGTCAGCCCCGAATACACGTGGGGACCGAAGATAAAAGCCAATCTCTTCGGGACCGGCTTCGGGATGGGTTCCACGGCGTGGGGATTGGGAGAAGTGATCGATGAATTCTTCGATGTCAACACCATCGGCGGCGATCCCGGAGCGAACGCGGGCGACTATCCGGCTGTGCAGCTGATAAAGGAAGACGGAACACCGGACGGTTTGGCGCTGTGCGGTGTTTCCGATGAGTATGCCGAACGGGAAGGAGACATTCGTATTGCGGACTGGGATTATCTTTCCAACGGGAACATCCTGATTGTCGGCGAGAGCCGCCAGAAGACCGATCTGATCGATTTGTACGGCGGGACCGCGGAAGGCGAGCATCCCATTTTCACGATCGTCAAGAAGGACCGATCATTTGTGAAGAAGGAGGCGCTGGTCAGCGCGGATCCGACTTCGGGCAACATGTGGCACGGTGCGGCGGTGACCGCAAACGGATTCGCCTGCCGCTGGTCCGGTCCGTTGGGCGCAACCGTGCGCATGTTCGACAACGACGGTGTTGCGACGACTGGGAATATCAGCCTTGCCGCGTTGACAGGTGAGGGGGCACACGGCCAGGGCGGTCGCGGCGATGACAACGTGGG
>JAKPRU010000822.1 GCA_029557025.1 Candidatus Omnitrophota bacterium
AGGATCGACCCGCCCATGGGCGTATCGGTTCGTTTTTCACCCGGCTTTGCGGGTCGATCCTCCTGCCATCCGGTCCGGACCCGAGTGGGAGAACTACGTGGAACGGATTCTTGGCTCTCTCAACGCGCGCCTTTCCGCGGTGATCGAACAATACCCGGAGCAATGGATGTGGATGCACCGCCGTCACGACCCAGTCAGACCCGACCGGAGACAAAACCGGTTGGAATAACACCTGCCGAAGCGATTCCCTGGTGGCGCGAGAGGGGGGTTAGGAGCTCCCTGGGCTTCTGGGGCGGCCTTTTCCTGATGGCTGTTTATATCCTTTGTGTTCGTGAAGAAGAATTGCCGTTCCCCCAGTCGCAGGGGCCCCTTGGGTATTATTTTGTTTTTCGGGATATGCGCCTTGAGGACCGGAGCCGGGATGCCGTGACCTTTGTTAATGCGCGGGAAGCGGAATATGATCCCATGAAAGCTCAAGTTCGAATGGTGGCTCCCGTAGTAATCATCAATGGTACGGAGGGGGAGGAAATCTGTCGGGCGATCGCCGGTTCGGGGCTGGCAGATGTTCCCGATGTGACGGAACTTTTTCCGAGTACACTCGGCGATATCCGGCTTGCCACGGATGTGCGGATTCACTACGAGGAATCGGGGCAGCCCCGGGTCCTGAGTACTTCCGGTGAGGTGTCTTTTTTTCCCGATTACCGTGTCTTGATCTGCCGGGATCGGACGCGGGTTGAATCTCCGGGAGGATCATCGGCCTCTTTCAAAGAAGGATTCTTGCTTGAATTGACCCAGGCGGGCCGCCATCTTACGACCGGCAAATCCGTTGAAGAACGATTACAGGACATTCAGTCCGATAAGGATGCAAAGCAGAAGAAAAGGAGTAGGGAATAATGGGTGTGATGTTTCAACGATCCGCAATTCTGTGTTCGGCCCTATGGTTTTGTGTTTTCGCTTATGCCCAGGAGGGTGTGCAGATTACCATGGGCGACGGCACGACCCTCAGTATCGGTGAAAACACGGATTTTGACATGCAGGTCGGGGATGACAATGTGGAAAAATACACCCTTACCCCTTCGGATTCGCAGGGTATTGCTACTCTTACCATGGTCACTGTGGAAAAGGGGAAGGACGGGCCAACGGAAGTCAAAACCACGGCAACCGGAAAGAAAATCACCGTGTGGCGGACCATGGATGAGAAGACCGGGAAGCAACGGGCCGATTTCCTGATCGAGGGAGATGCGCGTGTCGTGCGCGGCAAAGACAGGATGGTTGGGCCGAAATCCATTGAATACAGAGATTTGAAACTGGATATTTTCGGTTTGGAGGGCAAGGATGGAGAGTTGGATTACACATTTGGCAACCAGCGGATCGACTGGCAGGGACAGGAGTTTCATGCGACGTTCAGGCTGGATGAGAATGGCGAACCCGTTTTGAAAGGGTCCCGTGTGCCGAAGCCGAAACGGTTAAACTTCTATATGCCGGAGATGAAAGGCGGGGTGGGCCACCTTGTTCCGGCAGGAAGTCCCCCGAAGTCGGATTCCGCAGGTCCCTCCAAAAAAGTGTCACCCAATTGATTGGGGAGTGCGAATTGGGGATTGCAGATTGAAGAACCTGTGGATAGGAAAATTCCGGCCGGCACCGGCATCCTTGCCGGTGGCGACCTATGTGGCAACCACGGGGGATTGCTCCTGCGAATCCCCAGTCCGCAATTTACAATTCGCGTCAGGGACTCAATCTGTCCTGACTCCTGCACCTTTGCTATAGTGGTCCCTTGCTTCGGTTCAGGATCGCAGGTGAGGTCTTGTCGCCGAGTGGAAAAACTTGACGCGAGAAGGGGTTGTGAACTATATTGAAAGCAGAATCGGCCGCCGATTTTCGTGTTGGCCCTGCGTGTAATACCGGTTGTGTAGTTGCCTGAAAAACCTTGGGATAGCAATTACATTCCGTGCCGGTTTGACGCGAGAGGGCAGCGGGCTGGAGAAGTCTCCAACCCGCTGATGATTCGGTTTTTCGCAGCGTCAGGACATGCTACATCTTGTTTTCGATTTTGCGGAGAGTATCCATTAAACCTGTGAGGTTAATATGAACATCTCAAGATCGCGTGGCCGAATCGCCCGGCCAACTGTTTTCTTCCTGGTGTTTCTCTTTTGTTCGGCTGCAATTACCCCGACGATGTGGGGCCAGATCCCACTTCCGGATTTTGCCGCAAGCAATGCGCGAGTCCACCTTGCCACGAAGGTTGTTTCACCGAACTCCGGTCCGGTAGCGTTGCTGAGCATTCCTCTGTCGGTCAACGACTGGACCGCCAAGCCGCAGATCCGTCAGCAGAACCTGAAATCCATCACCTTTATTCTTGAGAATCTCGGCGGACTGGACCTTTCTGATTTTCTGCCTCTCACCAAGGATGGCACGAGCGGGATCGCTCTCTATGCCGAGTCCGGCGATGTTCCTGAGTTTTTCAATTATGCCGAGGGCGATGCCACCAGCGATATTCCCATGATTCTGAAGTCGGCTCCCTCCGTGGTTCCTCTCGCCACCGGATATCAGATCACCTTAGAACCCGTTCAGATTGCAGGCTCTACACAGCTTCCGATCAACAGCGACGGGTTTCCGGAGTTTTATATTGTCGTCAAGACCAGCATTGAACTGCGACAGGGCGATGCGTTTGAGGCATACATGACTCCGGGCATGATTCGGATTGAGGATCGTGATCCTAGTGTCGGTGTCTTTCGACGATTCGACTATCATTTCCCCTCAGAGGATTTTGCCACCCATTTCTCTGCGCAGCTGGGTGGGCTGGCCATACTTCCGGAGTTTCGGAATCGCGCGATTTTCCAAGGCGATATTGTCCAGATTTACAACCGAACCACGGTCGGCCAGCGGATCATCAACCGTTCTGAGCCGACCACTATCCTGGCGATGGATTTGGTCGGAGCGCCCACCGAGGAGTATTTCGTTAAGGAAATTCGTGTCAACTTCCTGGGGATTGACTTGTATCCCATCAGCTGGCTGTACGGGCCGCAATTCTTGCCTGGCAGCACCGCTTTGGGCTGGTCAGGCATACGTTACATTTCTCTGGGATACATTAACGGACCATCCAGGTTTTTTGGCAATGCGAATCCGTATGACACCTTCCCCAACTATTACGTACATGTTCCGAAGTTTCTGCAGAATCCGTCATGGTATGAAGCGTTTACGCCTCCGCTCGCTAAGCCGGATGAACGGGGTTTGAGTATTTTCAATCGAGCCAATCCCAATCGAGTCAAGTATTTGGCGGACCGCGGAATGGATGTGCCTACCCTGGTTTCACCTGAAATCTTTCTTGATCTTCTTCAGGATGGCGAGGGTGGGATTTTTCTATTCACCGAGGGCAGCGGTGGAGTCCAGGGTGTTTATGAATCCAATATAGATCGGCGACTGGCCTTGGGAGATGGCGTTCGATTCGAGAGTCTGGATGTGACCACGCTTCCCCGTGAGATCATCAATCGCCTTCTTCCGACAGCTCTTCTCAAGTCCAAGCGGACGGCGTTGCCCCGCGATCCGGTCACCGGTGAAGTCCAGTTGTCTTTTTTGCTGGATGATGTCCCGCTGGACTTTCTGTTGACGCCCGGTTTGGCGGCTCTCATGCAGGCTTACGGTCAATATGAACCGCCTCAAGGATACAAAATTGCCTCGGGAGTAGTCGATGCGTATCGGGTTGCCCCAAGGGATTTCAGCTGGGATACCGGCAAGTATGTTCTGGGTCTGTCTCGCGAAATGATCGATGCTCTCCTGGCGGATGCCACCCTCGAATCTGCCGATGCAAATGAGGACGGGATGTATGACGGCGATGGAATCGATAACAGCACGGAATTGTTCGGTCGGCAGCTCATCACCGGGTTCACCATGGTTCTCCCGCTTTCTCACAACAACCCGAAAGAACTTCTCCGGGTTCCCTCTTCGGACAGTGTGGCCTTGGATACAGACCGCCCGGAACTGTATATCGCCGTGAAGACAAGCGACAAGATCCGCAATCTGTACAGTGTTCTTCCGTTCATTCTTCCCGGCGACATAACCATCGGCAAGCAATTGGAGCGTTTTGTGCGTGGAGCCACGGATATTGAGACGCTGCCATCGTATTCCAGGGTGGGTCAACCGAGACTGGGGTACGACCGTCTTCTGCCGGAACGTCCCGGCGAAACACTCACCCACACAAATCCCCTGATCGGGCGTCCGCGTCCGACGTTTACGTTCCAGGATCTTACCATACCGGGACCGGGGGATAACGCAACCAACAATAATATCCTGTCAGGCCCACAGCTGGGGTCGCCTCCGAAAGCGGTCATTGGTATCAACGCGGTGGACTACGGACAGAACGCCAACCTGATGTTCAATAATACCGTCGGAACC
>JAKPRU010000470.1 GCA_029557025.1 Candidatus Omnitrophota bacterium
TGAGGAACAGATCATCGGGATTCTCCGGAAGGCGGACAAGGGGGAGAAGTATGGAAGTCTTTTCAAGCCTCGGAGAGGCGAAGGTCCTCCTCGAACGCTGGAGCCGGTACTATAACACCGAGCGCCCTCATAGCAGTCTGGGGTATCAAACCCCCAGAGAGTATCAGACGACCGGGGCTTACGCCCAGCCGGGGGCGCTGTCCCCAGACCCCCGGAGTTTATCGCTTTCGGGGCCACCGGATGGGCAGGAACGACAAAAGGAAAGGCAGAGCGATCTGCCCTGCCCATCCGCGCTCGGGTCGCTCTCCAGCGGAGCCCTATCCTCCGGGCGGGCAAGGACCAGTATACCAGGCTGAACGGGATCAAGAAGGACGACAAAAAACCGGGAATCCTAACATTTTGAATGGACCTCAAAATGGGGGCCGGTCAGCTGCCGGGCCGGGGTGCGGAAAGGCTCGAGCCGCAATCCACAGGCTCTTACGCCGGCATCCTGTTGCCTTGCTGCAAGGGAAAGTAATTACAAGTTCCGTCACCCCCCTGCTTTCTTTTCCGATATGCTATGTTCCTTCTTTTCCGTGCCGAATTATTAAAAAACTTCACCACCACATCTTATTATATCACCCCCCCCTCCGTTGCGTATCAAGCGGGTTTTTCAACAATTTTTTATTTTTTAATACCGTTGTGGAGGAAGAGGGAAAACGGGAACCCCTCCACCCCGGCCCTCTCCGTAAACGGGGAGGGAGCGTTTACCAGCATTCCGGCGCAAGCCGGAATCCAGGAAAGGCGGGAGCTGACGCTCCCGCACTCCAAGAATCGGTCTTACTGTTCGCCTTCGAGGAAATGCAGGGACTGGAGGATCTGGCGCAGGTTTTCGATTTCGCCCGGACCGAGGTCCCGGTTTGGCGAGCGCAGATGCCCGGCGGGCAACCCCCGCAGATTCATCCCTGCTTTCAAGACCCCAATCTGATTGGGAACGAGGCCCGGCGCGACCAGCTGGTGAATCCGCCGCTGCAATTTCTGCGCCGCATCCCAGTCATCCCGGTCCACAGCCTCTGTAAACTTGCGGAACGTATGCGGCAGCCAGTTTCCAAAGGAACACACGATGGACCGGACTCCCTCGCGGAATGAGGCATACTCGTATTCATCAATGCCGCAGAACACGCAGAACTTCTCATCGCTGATGGTCAGCCAGGCATGAATGCTGTCGAAACTCCCGCTTTCTTTTACTCCCACGAGATTGTCGTGATTGGCGCGGAGACGTTCCATCAGTGCAAGGGAGATATTGACTCCGGTTCGCTGCGGGAGGTTATAGAGCAATGTCGGGAATCCGGGAACGGATTCCAGAATCGCGCTGTAGTAGCGATACAGCGCTGTCTCATCGTAGGTGAAGAAATACGGGGCAATGATGCCGATTCCTTTCGCGCCGGCCTTTTGGGCGTGTTGCGCAAGTTCGATAGTCGGACGAAGCGCGTTCGCCCCGACCTGCACCAGCACAGTCAGCCGGTCGCCGACCGAAGCGACAGCGCGCTCGGTCAGTTGTTTACGCTCATCCACAGTCAGAAATGGAAACTCTCCCGTGGTTCCGCAAAGATACACGCCATGTACACGTGCATCGGCCAGATACCGGCACAGTTTCTCGAACGATTCGTAATTAACGGAACCGTCCTCATCAAATGGGGTCAGTACGGCAGGAAATACACCACGAAACATACTTTGTTCCTTTCTATTGGGAATGGTTATTCTTCTGATTTTTTCTCGCGATTGAAAATGCCTTTCAGAATAGAGCCTACACCTTCTACGGTGGTTTTGGCGGCATCCGTAGCGGTTTCACCGGCCTTCTGAGCGGTCCCGGCGACCCCGGCCCCGGCATCCAGGGCTGTCGACCCCACTTTACCCGTTACTTTCCCCGCCGTGTTGAGAATCGTTTCCGCTTGACCAAACACATTACCCGGCATGGAAGAGATGTTGCCGGTCAGCTGCTGGACAGCCTCCCTGGGGATGGTGGTGGAACCGCGAAAGATCCGCATCAGTACCTGATTGCGCAGGTTGACCATCAGTTCGTTGCGAGGATTGAAATTGGGATCGTTCAAATCGCCTTGAATGCGGATGGGGTCCAGAATGATGTCTCCGTGTGCATCCTGAATAGCCTTGACCGCAAATTGCGACATCCCACCGGTAAACAGGGCGCTGACGGTCTGCACGCGAGGCTCGAAATCCGACCGATACAGCGCCACATGAACCGTAGTATCCAATTGTGTTCCCCGGATGGACAGTGTGTCACTGACTGCAAGAACTCCGGAGGCAATGGTCAGTGGGACGGAATCCGGAAGGTATGGATTGAGCGCTTCCGCCCGGTCGATCCGAATCTCCTGCCGGGAGGCAATATCCCACAGGCCGTGTTTCCGTTCCATTGTGAGCGCACAGTTTGCTATTCCCGGACTGGGTTCGATCAATTCTGCGGAAAGATTCCATTTAAGTTGAGAACCGTCCGCCGACGGGATCAGTAAATTCTCCATCGTTGAATTCACGGGCCGGAATCGCCAGTTGATTTTTTTCTGCGGGGAGAGATCGTGCCGCATCAGGAAGGCATCGGAATTGAGCGCAATGGACTGAATGCGAAGGCCGGATTCGGAGGGGGAGGAATCGGAGGCGTATGTTACGGTGAACAAAGCCAGGATGATCGCCGGAGTCCATATTATTCTGTTCATGATTTTGTCATCCTTCCGGTTCGGGTTTTTGAATCTGTGTCGAAAACAAAGGATCGTCTTTTTCTGCTTCTTCCTCGAAATTCGGACAGGAATCCGAGTCCGGTATGAGGGAAGCAACTTCCAGTTCACAGACGCAGTAGCCGCCGCCATTCCAATAACAGATGTGCATTGTACAACGCATTCCACTCTTTCCCCGGAAAGCGATTCGTTTTTCGACTCCAGCATATACGTCTCCCGGCTTTATGAGAAGCCCGCATTTCAGGGTCTGTTGTCGGATTACATTGTTCGAGGCTGGTTCAGCACGGCGAGAACGGCGGTCATGAGCGCGTGATTCGGAGTCGGAAAACACTCTTGAATGGAAGGAATCCCGATAACGGAACGGATTTGGGTTGCATCCCCGACCTGGACCAGTTCCACACCGCATTGCCGGTTGCTTAACCACTCCATACACTGCCCCACGGTCGGCAGCCAGAGGCAATCGTCAATTTCTCCTTCGTCAATTTCCTCATCATACCCATTTTCAGGGAAGGAAATTCGGAAGATCAGGGAATGGTGATTGGGATCAGGGTGGGATTCGTCGTATTCGCAGACCATCCAAACCAGTTTCAGGGCGCTCTTGTGAGAGATGGGGTCCTGGTGGATACACCAGTCGCCTTCATCAGGCTCCCAGATGAGGTGCCTTGTATAGCCCCGCGACAGACGGCGCAGATCCGCCGCCAATGGAGTCAGCGTTGCCAAATGCTTCTCGATAAATGCCCGTTGCTTCAAGAAAGGCTGCGCCTCCCAGGACAAAAAACTCCCGATATTGCATTCGAAAGCCTAGCGGAAAAGGCGGAATAGTGATAGTCGTGGTATGATCAGCATTGCATGGATAACCTGCGTTTCCACGCCGGTGAGACTTTTTCAGGTGGTGTCAAACGGTCTGCCGGGTGAGGATGGGTGAGACAATCCTCGAATCGGGGAGAGAGACAATGGGAGTCCTTTTGATTGATGAGAAAATACTGTTTCCACGCCAGTCTCGAAAGACAGAAGCGCCGAATCAACGATTAATGATTGACCGGATTCTGTCCCTGTCGGCGGAATCCGGGCTTCCCACGAGCCTGGCGATTTTGCAGATCGGGGATCCCCGGTGTTCGCGCTATGTCTCGTCGGAGTACATGCCCGCCCTGAAGATTTTAGCCAGGCTGTTGCAAGAGGAAACCCCAAAGGATTTCCTGTACGACCGATATGGCGAAATGGGGATGATCTGTCTCTGCCCGGGCTGCACTCTGGAGGAAGCGAGCAGAGCGGTCAAAGATATCCGGCAAAAGTTCCATAAGGAAGTGCGCGAACGCGGTCGATGGGATACGGTGATTCTCGCCGGAGGTCTGGCGGAGTTCCCGCAGCATGGGATAACCCGCACGGAGATTCTGCGCCATGCCGAGGAGGCGCTCTATGTTGCGCTGCATTCCGGCGGAGACTCGATCCAGATTCCGCCCGAAGAGACTCGCAGTCGAATCTCGCTCGAACTTCCTCGCGTTCAGCTGGAGCGACTGAGACAAGCGGCGGAGCAGGAAGGGGTGGAAGCGGAGGAGTTGATCCGTGAGGCGATTGATGATCTGTTGCGGGAGGATCGTGGCGGTCCGCGGTAATTGTTTCAGGGCAACATCGGGGGTTGCCTTTCTACGGATGGACCGGAATCCGGTGGTGCGAGCGAATACTGTCGAATCTTACGCCAGAGCGTTGTCTTGTTAATTCCGAGTTCCCTGGCTGTGGCGAGCCGTTTCCAGTTGTTTCGAATGAGAGCTTCATAAATAGCCTGACGTTCGATTTCCTGTAATGTGGCAATCTCGTAGCGCGGTTTTCCGTCAGGTTTCATTCCCCGAAGGGTTTCGGGCAAGTGGTGCAATTCGATCAATCCGCTCCGGCAAAGCACGAAAGCGTGTTCGATGGCGTTTTCCAACTCGCGAATGTTACCGGGCCAGTTGTACCTCATCATCGCGGCGACGGATTCATCCGAGAGGCCGGAGATATTCTTGCCCTGGAGGCAATTCATTCGGTTGATGAATTGTTCTGCGAGCAGGGGGATATCTTCTTTGCGTTCCCGCAATGGGGGCAGAGCAAGTCTCACTACATTGATCCGGTAGAACAGGTCCTCCCGGAACCTTTCTTCTTCCACTTCTTTTTTCAAATCCCGATTTGTGGCGGAAATCACCCGGACATCGACCTTTAGGGTCCATGTGGATCCCAGCGGCTCAAAGGTCCGTTCCTGGATCACGCGAAGGAGTCGGACTTGCAGGGCCGGCGAGATATCCCCAATTTCATCGAAAAAAATCGTGCCGCCATCCGCGAGGGCAAAGCGTCCGGGTTTGTCCCGCTTCGCATCGGTAAACGCCCCCGCGACATATCCGAACAGTTCCGATTCCATCAGAGTATCCGGCAGGGCGGCACAGTTCACCGTAATCAGCGGTTTCTCTCGTCTGGGGCTGAGATCGTGAATGGATCGGGCCAGGACCTCCTTACCGGTTCCGCTTTCGCCCTCAATGAGGACGGTGCTGTCGGTTGCGGCAATCTGGGGAAGAATGGCGAGAATTTGCTGCATCCTGTGGTTGCGGGAAACAATGTCGCCGAGAGTATA
>JAKPRU010000475.1 GCA_029557025.1 Candidatus Omnitrophota bacterium
GTCGGCGCAGATTTCCATAAAGCCGTGAATGGCTTGCGCACCAGGTTGGGGGCTGTTCCGCTTCCCTTGATGATTCCTCTCGGTGTTGCCCAGGATTTTCGAGGAGCAATCGACCTGTGGGAGCTCGAGCGAGTCCTCTGGACCCCCGATACCTCCGATGAAGAACGATCTCCCCTCATGCAAGAGGACGAATTGTATCTCCCCGCCATCGAAGCACGGGAATCCATGCTGGAAACTCTTGCCGAACACGACGATCTGTTCGCCGAGGCCTACCTGGAGGAAAAGGACATCCCAAAGAAGGACTTCGAGGCCGCTGTTCGCCGTGCCTGTCTGGCCTGCCGGGTTGTCCCGGTCTTATGTGGCTCCGCGCTCACTCTCAGGGGCGTGAACCGTGTATTAGATGCGATCTCATACTACCTTCCCGCTCCTTCAGAATGTCCTTCAATCGTCGGCATTCATCCCAAGACACATCAAAGGGAAGAACGTCCCCCCGACCCCAACGGCCCTGTCGCTATGCTCGCTTTCAAGACAACCTTCACCGGCTACGGAAAAACAACCTATCTCCGTGTTTATTCTGGACTTGTGAAAAAAGGCCAACGCCTGCTTAACTCCTCCACCGGCAAAATAGAAAACATCGGCCCCCTCTACCTCTCCCAAGGAAAAAAACGTGTGCAGACCGATACAGAAGGCCCTGGAAGCATCATTTTGCTGGAGGGCTTGAACGCTACAACTGGCCATACCTTATGTGATCGCAACCATCCGATTCTCCTGGATTCCATCCCATTCCCGAAACCACTTGTCCGGGCCAGCGTGGAGCCGAGACGCGCCTCCGAAATGGATGAATTGATGGCGGCGCTGGGACATCTGGCCGAAGACGACCCCACTTTCACGGTGTCCACCGATGCGGAAACCGGTCAGATCATTGTTTCGGCAATGGGGGAATTGCATCTGAGTATCATCGGGCGTCGTCTCAATGAGAATCTGCATGTCCACGCTCGGATCGGCAATCCCACTGTTGTGTACCGTGAAAGCATTCAGAACGAAGCCGAGGGAATCGGGAGATTCTCGCAGGAAATCGACGAGAAGGTACATGAAGCTGTTGCCAGGGTTCGGGTGGTTCCGGGAAAACCCGGTTCGGATGTGATTGTCTCTACGGACATGACCAATGAACGCAAGGTCAGCCCTACAGCGATCCAGGCAGCCCAGGAAGGAGTTATGGAGGCAGCCCAAACTGGGGTTTTTGGATTCCCGTTGAGCGAGGCCGAGGTAACCTTGATTGACCTGGAGTTTCCGAGTAACCGATCCGATCTTGCCGCGAAAGTTGCGGCGTCCCATGCTGTAGAAAATGCTTGCAGGAATGCCGGAATTCGATTATTGGAACCGGTGATGGATGTCGAAATTGTAACCGACCCGGAGACGGTGGGGCCGATGCTCAGCGACCTTAATGCCCATCGCGCACAGATCAGTGGGATGGAAATGGAAGGCGATCTTCAGAAAATCCGTGCTCGGATACCTCTCGCGGAGACGTTCGGCGATTTTACCACGCGCCTGCGCAATCTCACTCAGGGTCGTGCCGCGTTTACCATGCAGCCCGCCGGATTTGCCCCGGTCTCTCCCGAGCAAACAAAGCGAATTCTGGGACTGTAAAAGGGGGGAAAGCCTTTCACGCTTTATCAGAGTGCATTAACGGGTCCAGAGTTCGTGTCTTGCCCACTGCACCCTGCAACCGGAGCATCTCCGACAGGGGTTTCTCCTCTCTGGTTGTCCGTTTCCCTGCTCCGTGGATGTTTCCATGCGGAGCGGATCTCTGACCAAGCTTCTCTCACCAACTGTCCCCGGTTATAGGGTATCAGCTGGGGACAGTTGCGACACGGCCCCGGAATCCGTCCCTCAAAGTGCAGTTGTCTCAACTCTGCCATAAACGGTTTCCGCCGCAGCACCCGAAGGTCACCCTCCGCAAGCGTCCCGACCCGGTGGTTCGTCATATAACAGCATGGAAATAGTTCTCCCTCGCCTTGAAGCATCGCATTCCGCCATAGGTGATGACAGTAATACGATGCCCCGGCTTGTTGTGGAACACTCTCCGCGCCCGTGTATTCGAGGGATCGCAGGTAGGTCATGGGGTCAAGATTCCAATAGGTAACTTTTACGTTCAATTTCCGGGCATTTTCGATGGTTTTTACAACGGCCTTACGCTGCAACTCCGTGTCCGGCTCGATTCGTTCTTTCATTGCGTGGGACATGTACAATGAGGTATGGATGATGGCCTCATCTGCGCCGATGGATTTCACCAGTTCGGGGAACGCCGGAACCTCATGGAGATTCTGACGCATCATTGCAAAGGAAAGCGCGATCAGCGGACGTTGACTGTGTCTCTCATTCCGCAATGCCACCAGCGCTTTCAGGTTCTCAACAATTCGATTGAATCCTCCCGGCGGGCGGATGATCGAGTAGGTTTCCTCGGTCACGGCATCCAGGGAAATCCCCAGTCCGCGCAATCCTGTCCGAAGGATATCCCGACGGCGCTCCTCGTCCATCAGGACTCCATTTGTGGAGAGGATTACTTCCGTACCAAATGAACGGATAAACTCGACCTTCTTGAAATAGTCCCTATCAAGGAAAGGCTCCCCCAAACCGTACAGGCTGACCTCATTCGCACGACGCAGATACGGAGCAAGTCTCCGAAAATAGTCAGTGCGTACCGGCTGGTTGAAGGGCATTCGGTTGCCCTCGTGATCCTCGCGGGGGCACATGATACATCGGAGATTGCAGTAGGAGCCGGTTCCCAGGGATAGTTCCAGCGGATACGCGCGGGGTCTGGTCCGGCGTAGCAAGAGATCACAATAAGCCTGGAAGGTATTCCAGGTACGAATCCAATCCATTGGTCTACTACCCCGAGAGTCTGTTTCCCCTCGATTGTATCCGGGAGTGATCGGGGAACAAGGTTTCGATCCGGTCAGGAAGAGGCTCCTGTCGCGCCAGGCGAGATGTGCATGAGCGTAAGGATATCGTCATTCCGGCGAAAGCCGGAATGCAGCAATGAATCACCGATTGCACGGATCAGGCTCCGATTACACGGAAAAACGACAAGACCAAGGACGGGGCAAGGGGAGTTTTTGATCTATAATAAGATCCACGAGAGGTTTCACGAGGATGATTCTTGGCATCAACGGTCATCCGAGGAATGAGGGCACTTGCCGGACACTCCTGGAAGAGGCGCTGGAGGGTGCGGCCCAAGAGGGCGCGGAAACCCTCCTGGTCTCTGTGTGTGAGTATCATGTCCGCAGGTGCGATTCCTCGGAATGGTGTTCGTCTCAAGCAGGTTGCTCGATTGTGGACGATATGTGGAAGCTCTATCCGCTATTGGCGGAATGCACCGGTCTGATTGTTGCCGCTCCCGTGTTTTTTGCAGGTGTACCCAGCGACTTGAAGGCTTGGATTGACCGCTGCAACCCGTTTTACAAGGATCGGAAGATCTTTCATCGGAACCTGTTCCCCCAACGTCCGGGCGCGCTTATTGCCACCGCAGGGTCCGAACGGCCTGCGGATTTTATCGGGACGATTGAGCCGGTACGCGCATTTTTCTTCACGCTGGGAGTCCAATTCGAGGCGCAGTTGCTCATCGGTGGCCTGGATACACTGCCTCCACCGCACCCCATCCTGGAACACCGCGTACAAGCCCGCCGAATCGGCGCGAAAATCGCCAATCTCCAAAACTCAGAGAGTGCCGGCTGGCAGCCGGATCTGCCTTGGTGGAACCATATCCCGGAAGACGGAGGCTGTTCTTGCCGAAAAAAGTGAGTCGGTGATAAATTAAAACTTCAAGTATTTGATGAGGTTCATGATGATCCATCCTGCTGTCGATTCCCATTTGATGCCCCTCGACCGCCGGGGTTGGCGTCGCTGACGCCACAATGCACCTCTCTCCCACCTGTCACGCACATATCCTATTCAATCTGAGGTAAGAGAATGAATCCAAAACGTCAACGCATTTTGTCCGGTATTCAGCCCTCCGGCGATATTCATTTGGGAAACTATCTTGGGGCAATCAAAAACTGGGCGGAGAACATCAACAACTACGAATGTTTTTTCCCAATTGTGGACTACCATGCCATGACCATCCCGTATGATCCACGGGAGATGCCGAACCGTATTTACAATGGGATTTGCGCAAACATCGCCTGCGGTCTGGACCCGGAGCGCTGCACGATTTTCGTTCAATCGTTCGTGCCGGAGCATACGGAGCTCTGCTGGATATTGACCTGTGTGAGCTCGCTTGGTTCGCTGGAGCGCATGACCCAATTCAAAGAGAAATCCCAGCGCCAGGCGGACCGCGAGGGGATCAACACGGGGCTGTTGGCTTACCCCGTGCTGATGGCGGCGGACATTCTGATTTACAAAGCCGAGGTTGTCCCGGTTGGTGAAGATCAGATCCAGCACCTGGAATTCGCTCGTGAAGTGGCACGGCGGTTCAACAACACGTTTGGTGAAACCTTTCCGGAACCGGAACCGAAACTGTCGCAAGCACCCCGGATCATGGGACTGGACGGCAAGAATAAAATGAGCAAATCGCTCAACAACCATATTGCCATCGTGGACTCGCCGGAAGTCATCGAGGAGAAACTGCGCACCGCGGTGACTGATGAGAACCGGAAACGCCGCTCCGATCCCGGTGATCCCGATGTGTGCAATATCTTCTCCCTGCACAAACTGCTTTCCACGCCGGAGGAAGTTGCGTGGGCAAACCGTGAGTGTCGTGTCGCCGGAATCGGCTGTATTGAGTGCAAGAAAGCGCTGATTCAACACGTGATTGATCTGCTGACCCCGATTCGTGAAGGGTACTATCAGATTTATGCAAAACCGGACTACGTGCGAGAAGTTGTGGTTGAAGGCGCAAAGCGTGCGCGAAGCATCGCACAGCAGACAATGGCGGAAGTCAAAGACAAGTGCGGATTGAAACTCGGCGGGGGGGAATAACGAAACTGCGGATGTTGTCTCAAAAGCGTTCTATTTCCGGCGAGCCAAGATTCCTGGACAGTCCGCTTGGAATTTGACCCGCCTTTGGATGAAGATTCGGGTGTCCCAATCGGGGATATTGGGAGGAAAGGATGCTGAAGATGGATCACATTCGGACAGCCTTTTCGTTTACGAGATTCCCCGCATCGCAACTCCTGGCGGCTGACGGAAACGCCTCCACTGACCCTGCAAGGCAAGGCGGTAAGATCTATCGTGAGATCTTGACGGTCCGGCAAAAAGTCGGTGGGGGAGTGTGGGAAGGAAATTATAGAGGGAATGGAGAGAAAAGGAGGGGGAAGAGGGTGGGAAGGGGTTGATTTTTGAAGAAGTGGCAATTGGTGACCATTGTAGTCCGTCTGCTGCCTATATTCAGGCAATTCAACAAGACGCTTTAGCGCCGATTCTTGATTTGCTGCCGGAGTTGGAAAAAGGAGATTACCTGGAGAGAGATGTACACCTCAACAGGAGAGGAACCGAGAAGGTTGCACGAAGGATGTTGAACGAATGGATGGAGTATTCAAGCCGTGATGGCGCATGATTCAGTATCTCAAAACACATCTACTATCGCCGCACCGGAACCGGGACGGTGAACCAGCGGGATCAATACCTCTGCCGCACGCCGCCGTCCCTCCGCCAACTACTCCAACACCGTCGTCCGCGCCACCTGATACCCCTCTTCCCGCAACTGACGCAGTATCCGCACTCCTGTGATCCGCTGTTTCTTATTCGTCCGGCTCCCCCACTCCTCCAGCAACGCCTCGATCCGCGGTGCGACCCCCTTCAAAACCGGTCTGCATCGCGCTTCTTTCTTCTTCCAAACCGGCTCCGATTCCTGGAGATACGGATGCACCGTATTCCGGCTTCCCCCCATCTCTCGTGCCACCTGCCGAATGCTCACTTCTTCATTCAGCACCTTATGCCATTCCCGCAAACTTGATCCGTCTTCAGCATCCTTTCCTCCGAATGTCCCCGGTTGGGACACCCGAATCTTCATCCAAAGGTGGGTCGATTTCCGAGCGGACTGTGCACAGCGATTCCGCAACATGGATATTTTTGATGCTCTAACCGTTGGCGCCATATTGAGTCAGGTGGGAATCTCGAAATGGAAGCAGATTCGCCTTCGAGATTTCCTCGTGCATTGGGTGTGAAACTGGTATATAATATAAGTA
>JAKPRU010000492.1 GCA_029557025.1 Candidatus Omnitrophota bacterium
ATTGTCGGGAGCGGCGCGGCCGGGCTGAGCTGTGCAGAGTATATGTTCCGATTCCTGGAGGAACGTGGAACGGCTAATCCGCGCGATCATGTCGCCATTGCCACGAATTTCCTGGGCGGCGGAACCTCCAATAACTCCGGCTCCGACAAGCAGACTTACTACCGCCTGAATGCCGTCGGCGGGACAGCGGACTGCCCGCTGGATTTCGCGAAAACCCTGACCGCCGGAGGATGTATGCACGGCGACCTGGCCCTGATGGAGGGAGAGAACTCCACACGGTGTTTCTATCATCTGGTCGAGAATGGTGTTCCGTTTCCTCATACCGCGTACGGGAGTTTTGTCGGCTACAAAACCGATCACGATCCCCGCCGGCGCGCCACCTCCGCCGGACCGTGGACCTCGCGATTCATGTACCAGAAAGCGCTGGTTGAGATCCAACGCTACGGCATCAAGATTTTCCAGCATTTCGAACTTATTTCCGTTCTCACAGATCGATCGGGGCCGGAGAAAAAAGTAATCGGAGCGGTGTTTGTCGATCGTTCCCGAAGAGACGAACCACACCGCGGTCTTGTAGTCATTCATTGCCAAAATCTGGTTGTGGCAACCGGCGGTCCCGGAGACATGTATGAAATTTCTGTCTACCCTCCGGGGCAGATGGGAAGTCACGGCTGTCTGTTTGAAGCCGGGGCGGTTGCGCAGAACCTGACGGAATCGCAATTCGGACTGGCCTCTGTCGATCCGAGATGGAATGTATCCGGTACCTATCAGCAGGTAATCCCCCGTTATTTCAGTACCAGGTCGGATGGAAGCGATCCCCAGGATTTCTTGAATCCGTACTTTCCGTCCATGCGGTCGATGGCAACGAACATTTTTCTGAAAGGGTACCAGTGGCCGTTCGATCCCGACAAATTGACGGGTTATCGTTCCTCGTTAGTAGACATCCTTGTGCATAATGAGGTGTTTTACAAAGGTCGCCGTGTGTTCATGGATTTTCGGGAGAATCCGCGAGCCGGATTGGGACTGCGGGAATTCTCGCCGGATGATCTGGAACCGGAGGCGCGCAATTACCTTGTGAATTCCGGGGCATTACAGGATACCCCGATCGAGCGTCTCCTGAAAATGAATCCGCTCAGTATCGACCTGTACAGGGAACGCGGGAAGGATTTGTTCAAAGAGCCGCTGGAGGTGTCTGTCTGCTCACAGCACAATAACGGCGGATTCAAAGTCGGTCCGTGGTGGGAATCGACGATCCGGAATCTGTTTATCATCGGGGAGCTCGCCGGGACCCACGGGGTAAAACGTCCGGGCGGTTCTGCGCTGAACAGCGGGCAGGTGGGCGCTCTGCGGGCGGCGGAGTACATCGTGTTTCACTGTTTTGCGGATCTGCCGGACGAGCGGCAATTCTGCGATTTGGCTAAAGACCGGATTCAGGGGGCTTTCGACCGAGTTGAGCGATGGCTGCATCAGGGAGAATCGGCGACTCTCGGTTTGCAGGAGGCGAAACGGGAAATCCGACATCGGACGACCGAACACGGCTCGCAAATTCGGCGACCGGATGGTGTGAGACAAGCCGTATCGGATGCGACACAGCTGCGGAAACGAATTGCCCAGGAAGGATTAAGGCTGCAAGAAAAGAAAGACTTCCTGAAAGCCTGGCAGATCTACGAAATGGCGCTCACCTCGGAAGCGTACTTGACCGCGATTGATGCAATGATTGCGCGGGGAGGCGGCAGCCGCGGCTCGCACTTGATTACGGATGAAAAGAAAGGAATCAAGCCACACCCGATGCTGGGCGATGAGTGGAACTTTCTGCCGGAAAACGAGGAGTTACGGGGGGATGTATTGGAGGTTGCCTGGGATGAGGACGCGGGGCGCTTTGTCACGTCGGTCACGCCTGTCCGCCCGATTCCCGAAGAGGAGTACTGGTTTGAGAACACCTGGGAGGCGTATCGAAGCGGGAGGATCTATGAGGAGTTTGAATAGGAGAGGAGGCAGGGCCGTTTCGTCTGCCTCTCACTCCTCGGTATCCCGAAACGCCACAACCGTAACCCCCGCGCCGCCCTCGTAATCTCTACCGTTCCGAAAGCTTCTTACAAGCGGGTGCGTTGCCAGATATCCCCGGACGGCGCGGCGAAGCGTTCCCGTTCCATGACCGTGGACAATGGTAACGGAGGGCGATTGTGACAGGACAGCATCATTCAGGGCGCGATCGACTACAGGCAGCGCTTCATCTACCGTAAGGCCGTGTATATCTACCTGGGTAACGGATTCTTCCTTGGGAACGTAATCCAGAGTGGCTTGAGGCGGAAAGTAATTCCAGACAGATTCCCGCAATTCCACAATGCGTTCCACAGGAACCCGCAGCGTCATTTCGCTGATGGAAAGTTCGACATCTCGTCCCCGATTCACAAGTTTAAGAACCTTTCCCCAGCCGGTCATTCCCTGAATTCGCGCTTCCAGTCCTTCGTGGATGTCCCGGGGATCGACCGGTTTTTCCTGCGATTCTCCAAGCCTTTCGCGGGCGGCGGCGGAGACGTCCTCCATCTGGTTGCGGGCAACGCGCAGCTCTTGGCGCAGTTGTTGAAGGAGCGTTTCGGGTGGCGCATTGGAAAGCGCTTTCTGTTCCAATTCCGCCAGGCGACGTTTCCATTCCTGCCGGAACTCCTGTTCCTGGCGATCGAGCGCTTTCAGTCGCCGTTCCATCTCGGTCAGCAAGCCTTGCGCTTTTTGTTCGGATCGCTTCAGAATCCGGCCTGCCTCCGTATTGGCACGGCGGAGGATCTCCTCGCTTTCCCGTTCGACATCCCGCGCTTTGCGCAGTGCCTCTTCGGCATCCCGGCGATGCTGCTGAGCCAGCTTCAGCTCTTCCCCCAGGCGGAACAGCAGATCCTCCGCCTCCGCGCCGGATTCCCCGACATAGTTACGAGCCGACTGAATAATCTCGCTCGAAAGCCCAAGGCGCTGGGCGATCTGAATGGCATTACTCCGTCCCGGAAGGCCGAGGGTAAATCGAAACGTCGGCTCCAATGTATCCGAGTCGAACTCCATGGCCCCGTTAGTCACGCCCTTCGTGTTATGCGCATAGACCTTGAGGTCATTCAAATGCGTGGTAATAAACGCCATCACGCCTTTCCGATGAAGCGACTCCAGGATGGCTGTCGCCAGCGCGCCGCCTTCCACCGGGTCCGTACCCGATCCGAGTTCATCCAGCAGAACCAGGCTGCCCGGCCCCGCTTCCTCCAGGATCTTTCGAATCTGTGAGATATGCGAAGAGAAGGTCGAAAGACTTTGTTCAAGGCTTTGTTCATCGCCGATGTCCGCTCCGATGTAGCCATACAGCGGAAGCCGTGTTCCAAATTGCGCCGGGATATGCAGACCGGACTGAGCCATCAGAATCAGCAATCCCACGGTTTTGAGAACGACAGTCTTGCCGCCGGTGTTCGGGCCAGTAATTACCAGAATTCGGATATCCCGATCCAGCCGGATATCCTGTGGGACGACCCGTTCCGCACCGAGGTGTTTCATAAGCAGAGGGTGTTTCGCTCCCAGCAACTCAAATGGCCCGTTCTCCACAAATTCCGGCTCTGTCATATCGAACCGGATGCTGAAACGGGCTTTCGCCGCAAGAAAATCCAGGTCCGCGAAAATCTCCTGGTTATTCTCCAGGTCCAGTGCAGCTTTGCCGACCAGGTTAGTCAGCTCCCGAAGGATTCGACGGACCTCCAGCTCCTGCTGTTTCTCCAGGTCTTTCAGGCGATTGCCTTCCTGGATGAGAACAAGCGGCTCGATATAGACCGTGGTTCCGGTCGCTGACCGATCATGAATGATGCCCGCCACGCGGTTCTGGAACTTGGCCTCCACCGGCAGCACATAGCGCCCCTCGCGCTGCGTGTAGTAGTTCTCCATGACATAAGGTTTGAAATCGGTGCGCAGAAGGATTTCAAGTTTCTTGACGATTTCCTGCCGCAATTCCCGGAGAGAACGCCGGATCTTTCGGAGCTCCGGTGAGGCGCTGTCGCGGACCTCGCCCATTTCATCCAGGACGCGGTCAATGGCCTCCTCAATATCCTCGCGCGGGATCAGGCGCTGCCCGTAATGCTGAATATGGGGCGCCTTGACTTGAATCTCACGCAGGGAAGATTGAATCCGGCGGGCGGCGATAACACAGTCCTTGATTTGGAGGAATTCCGGAGGTTCCAGCATTGCTCCTCCGATCCGGCTCTTTTTTATTGCCCCCGAAAGGTCGTGCAGTCCGTCCAGCGGCGGGTCCTGTTTTGCTTCCCACAGGCGGCGCATCTCCGATGTTTCACCTAATTCATGACGGATTTGAGTCAGGTCCGTGTGCGGGCGCAGGTCATCTACCCGCTGACGGCCCAAATCGGAGAACGCCAAAGATCGCAACAGCGCGATCACTTTCTCATATTCCAGGACGGCCAGGGTATGATCGTTCATTTCAAAAAGATTCTTTTCTTGCGCTATCGACTTTGCAATGGATTCGACATAGAATAATAATGAAGGATCGGCGAAACCTGCCGAGTCCCCGGGTTCGTATCTTTTCAGATCAGGACACGGCTGCGGAGCCTATCTGTCCGGCGGAGTGCGGTTACCCTACACCGAGTAACGACTCTGTGGAAGCGGGCCATCGGAAGTCACAGTCCATTCACCAGGACAGCGAAAATATGTCAACAGACCTGGAAGACTCCAGCGCGTCAGAAGCCTCCTTCGACAGTATTTTCGGCGGTGAGGACCAGAAATACCTCACCCTGGACCGATTTGATGACTATTGGGAGAGAACCCGTCCGCTCGAAGCCGACAGGAAAGGCGTCGATCCGAATAAACTGGTCCGATTTGTCCTCAACGGGAAGGTGAATTGGATCACCCAGGATGAAGCCAGTTTGTATTTGCAGATTTCCGACGATACCGACAAACGCCAGACTGCCGTCAAAAAGGAAATCAAGCGCGCCATGCGGGGAGAATTCAAGTCCCTCTCCGATGAACTGTCGGTTCTCCTGGCGATATCCGCATCCACTCTGGGCCGATATAAAGAGGAACAGGCTATCCCCGAAGAGGAAATCCGACGCATCGAACCGACTTTACAGCGCCGGTTTCAAGAGGTGGAACAACTCACCAGCGCCATGCGGGAAATAGAGAAAACCATCGAGGCCAAAAGGAAACGGGAACCCATCTTCGAGGAATACGAATCCAAACTGGGCAGAATGATGAACCTGCAACGCCAAGGCAAGACCACGGAAGCGGCCAATCTCGCGCAGGAACTCGCCGCAAAAAAACGTCAATATGTTATTATGAGTCGCGCGCTTGAGCCGGATATCTATACGAGCTATTACTATCGGATGGAATTGCAGAAAACCAAGAAGCGGGTGCTGAATGTCCAGAAATATCTCTCGGCGCAACGCGAAGACTCCCTGGAAAATGAAATCCGGCATTTGAAGCAGGAACTCCACGATCTGAAGTCCGCCAAAGAGCAGGAAGATGACCTTAAGGCACGCGGAGTAACCGTGGACACGGATGAATACGAAAATCGTGTCGAAAAAATCGACAAAACGGAGAAGAAAATCGAGAAAGGGTCCTCCGAACTCTCCGCCATTGAAAAGGAAACCAAACTGATCGCCACGCAGATTGAGAATGTAGATGACGTGATAGCCTATATCAACGATGAGGTGCTGAAGGACAGCGGCTACGAAGACAGTATTGAAGATCAGGTTCGCAGCATGATGACCAGACAGAAGCTTCGAAAACCGAAGTTTCCGCCCATTGCCGCGAAGTTCTCCAGTCGTATGGTCATAGTGCAACACCGCGAGAGCCAGTCAAAGTGAGGCTTTTCAATCTGTGAGTGCCGCCCCGACAAATTCCTCTATCGTCCGGCCGATATGACCGCCACATTTGATTACTTCCGGGAAGATACGATTGCCGCGCTTTCGACACCGCCGGGCCGGGGAGCCATTGCTGTGCTGCGCATCAGCGGTCCTGCTTCACTGTCGCTCATACAGGCTCTCTCTCCTCCTTTGATGAGAACCCGGCCGAAACCGCGCCGCGCAACACTGGCGCCTCTTGTCCTCGACGGAGACATCCTCGACGAGGTGCTGATCACCTTCTTTCCCGCGCCGGAATCCTACACCGGCGAGGATGTCATTGAGATCGGCTGCCATGGAGGTTTGGCGATTGTGCGCGCCGTTCTTGGCGCACTCTACCGTTTGGGGGCACGTCCGGCCGGACCGGGCGAATTCACATTCCGCGCTGTTCGAAACGGCAAGTTGGATCTCATCCAGGCACAGGCTATTGGCGACCTGATTGAAGCGAGTACCGAACGATTCCGGCGCGCCGCTTTCTGTTCCTATCGTGGAATCCTTCAGCAAAAACTTCTGTTCATTGAAGAAAACCTGATCCAAATGGCTGTCAGGATCGAGGCATCCATCGAGTTTCCCGATGACATTTCCGAAGAGGAGGATTCGTTAGAAGTCCGTGAAATTCAAGCCGTTTTGCAGGAAATCCGGCAGATCGAATCGACCGCGTTTCGACGTCGGCTCCTGACCGAGGGATTTCGATATGTCCTGATCGGCAGGCCGAATGTGGGGAAATCCTGCCTGTTTAATCGTCTCGTGGGTCGGGACAGGGCCATTGTCAGTCCCCATCCGGGAACCACAC
>JAKPRU010000503.1 GCA_029557025.1 Candidatus Omnitrophota bacterium
TGGCGGAGGCGGGCAGGGTCTGCGTTCCGGTAACAACCGACAACGATTTCAGCGCAGAGGACGCGGGGGCGGAGGCGGACGACGACCAAGTCCCTCCGGCGAGGTCAGACACGAACAGGCCTGAACACCGCATCGGCCCACATCAGCCCCAGTGCCGTCGAGAACACGCCTCTGTGATATACTAACTATCATGGGGAACAACCACAGGCTGGAAGCCTGTGCCACCCATCTTGTTGGTAAACGTTTCTACCCATGTGATATCTTCCGTTTTTCCTCTCCTTCTGGGAGAGAGGGCGGGGTGAGGGGCTTCGGAAGGAGAGGGTCGGCGTGAGAGGATGGAAGAGGAAAGAGTTGAGGAAATTCTTGGAAGGCAGTCAATGATGACAAGACATCCGTTCCGACGATTGACATTTACAGGTGCTTGTTTTTTGCTTCTGTTCATCCAATCGACTTGGGCGGTGGACAGCAGCACAGAAGACCCCCGATTCCAAATCAATCTTCGGGAATATGACGTCGGCCAGAAAAACTTCAACCGGATTGTCCACTGCATCCGGGACCGCTATGAAAGCGAACAGGTCGATTTTAAGAAGGTTTTTGCTCACGCGCTCTACTCCGCCGAGCAGGTCGTTCGTGAGGTCGAGGGGGCCGGCGCAGTCATTGTCTTGGCCACATCCGAGCCTCCTTATTCTCTCCAGGAATTGGAATATGTTCAGCACCTCGGGAATCTGATTGCCGGACGAATCCGGAGCGCGTCCGCAACGGTGGCCAGTGTGACCCAGCTGTGGAATGTCGCCTTGACCTCGATGGTCGGCGCCTTGGGTGATCCTTATTCACAATATCTTCCCCCGCAGAGTTATGGCGATCTTCAGCAATTCCTGTCCGGCGAAGGAAGTCCCGAGAATCGATTCTTCGGTGTCGGCATTCGAATCGAATGGGATGTCACAAACAATGCGGGACTGTTTGTTCGCTCCCCCATTCCGGGGACCCCGGCGGCCATCAGTGGGATCAAGACCGGCGATATCATCGTCGCCGTGGACGGGATTCCGCTCAGCGCTACCGGCACACCTGTGGAAAACCTCAATGCCGCTGTCGAGCGGATCAAAGGCCCCGAAGGAACCAAGGTCAAGCTGACGGTTATCCGTCCCGGCTCTGGACCGTTCCCCCTCCACTTCGAATTGACCCGGGAACCCATGCGCACCGATCAGTTGATCTGGGCCGAGATGCTGGGTGAAGAAACGGGGCATCTCACACTGTTGAGCTTCTATCAGCGCTGCTCCGAGGATGTCGAAAAAAACCTCCTGAAACTCCGGCAACAGGGAATGAAAAAACTGATTCTCGATCTTCGCTCCAATCCCGGCGGATTCCTGGATGAAGCCATCAAGGTCGCAGACATCTTTCTCCCGCAGGGAACTCTTATCACTTACACCCAGGGCCGAACCGAGGACACCCGCAAGGACTTCTTCGATCAGCGGACCGGCGATGAGAATTTCACGCAAATCCCCATTGTGATTCTCGTGGATTCCCATTCCGCCAGCGCTTCCGAGGTGGTTACCGGAGCGTTGAAAGACCAGGGACGTGCCCAAGTCGTCGGCGTGAGGACATTCGGGAAAGGCTCTGTTCAGGAACTGTTTCCCCTGGAAGGTGATGCCGGGCTGCGTCTGACTGTCGCCAAGTACTACACTCCCAACGGAAGGTGCATTCATAATCAGGGTATCGAACCGGATGTTGCTGTAGAATACGAGCCGCCTCAAATCGCCTTGCCTGATGAAAAATCGGAGTCTCGCAAGGATACCGGCCCAAAACCTGTCACCGCTTCCAGCCTGCTGGAAAAACAACTTGCCACCGATAACCAACTTCGCGCCGCCTACCAGCTCCTGAACCGCAACGCCATCTCCACAAAATAGGCGATAGAGAGAGAGTCTGCGTTATGAAGCGGGGTGAAATGTTTTTTCATTTTGGCCGCGATACTGTAAATGTATATCTGCAATACAGGAGGAAGGAACCGTGAACGCGATCTAAGAGCTGGAAGTCCGACGGAACGCCGGCCCGGCCGAAATGGGATTGATTTGCACCATGAGACAAGGGACCATCAACGAACAGTTCTTGAAAAGTTCCTCAGAAAGGAAAGAAGGGGCCTGCCCGACGCGGGCCGTACCATGTGTACTCCCGTCGGAAGGGCGGGAAAAACTGTCAGATCCGCTCACCAGAATCTTCCTTCATACCTGCGCCGGCACAATAGCGAATATTCATTCTTTCTGCGACCACCTCAATTCCGGTCCTCAACCTTTCTTGCCCCTCTGCCCGAACTCATATAGACTCCTGGAGGAGTATTATAGGAGTCCTATCAGAGCCTGATTGGAGCGCAAGCCGATGCCGGTGGACAAAGTCACCATCAAAATCCCCCGTCCGCTCTATGAGAAAATCCGGAAAGTCATTGAAGGCGCTGGATTTGACTCCCCGACGGATTTCATCGTCTATGTCCTTCGGGATCTGGTCGGCACGTGCGAAATCGGGCAGTCGGAGGCTCCATTCACTGAAAAGGAGATAGATGCGATCCGCCGGAGACTAAAAAGCCTGGGATATCTGTAAGGAAGATTCAACCCCCTCTGTATCTCCCCCAATCTTTGGGGGAGAGGGTTTTGTTTCCCTCCCGAAAGATTGGGGAGGGCAGGGAGGGGTTGATATCTCCCCGGATCGCACAACATGCTGAAAATATGCCGAAACTCGTTGTCCTCGGTCTTGATTGCGCGCCGCCGGAACTTCTTTTCGATGCCTGGAAAGCGGACCTCCCAAACCTCCGCAGCCTCATGGAACAGGGAATTCACGCCCCCCTGGTATCCACCATCCCCCCGATCACCGTTCCGGCCTGGACCTCGATGATGACCTCGCAGGACCCCGGTATGCTGGGCTTCTACGGATTCCGAAACCGTCAGGACTATTCCTACGATAAGCTGTATTTCGCCAATGCCGGCTATGTCAAAGCGAAAACAGTCTGGAATCATTTGTCACGTAACCGCCTGCGGTCGCTCGTTCTCGGCGTTCCCCAAACTTACCCTCCGAAACCGCTGAATGGCGTGCTGGTCGCCTGTTTTCTCACGCCGGACAAGTCGGTCCAATACACCTGCCCGGATGAAATCAAAGCCGAACTGGATCGCATCGCCGATGGGGATTACATCATTGATGTCAAAGATTTTCGAACCGACAACAAGGATGAACTGCTGAAAGCAATCTATGTCATGACCGAACGTCGGTTCAAGGTGTTCCGTCACTTGATCTGCCACGACCATTTCGATTTCGCGATGATGGTCGAAATGGGGCCGGACCGGATACACCACGGTTTCTGGCGATTTCACGACAAAACCCATCGTCTCTATGAACCCGGAAATCCGTACGAACACGCGATCCATGATTACTATGTCGAACTGGACCGGGAGGTCGGGCGCACGCTGGAAATTCTCGATGATGATACCTCGGTGATGGTAGTCTCCGACCATGGCGCGAAGGGCATGATCGGCGCGATTTGTGTGAATGAGTTTCTTCAGCGCGAGGGCTACCTGACTCTGAAACAACAACCGGAAAAGCGGACCCGCCTGGATATGGAGATGATCGACTGGTCCAAAACAAAAGTCTGGGGGGAGGGCGGCTATTACTCCAGGATTTTCTTCAATGTCGCCGGACGGGAACCGGAAGGGCAAATTCCGGCGGACCGGTACGAATCCTTCCGGGACGAGGTGAAAGCCAAACTCGAAGCCATTGAGGATGAGAACGGAACGAATATCGGTACACGCGTTTTCAAACCGCAAGAGGTTTATCGGGAATGTAATGGTATCCCGCCGGACCTGATTGTTTATTTCGGTGATTTGAACTGGCGCTCGGCAGGATCGGTCGGTGTCGGCTCGATTTATCTGTATGAAAACGACACCGGTCCCGATGATGCCAACCATGCCCAGAACGGGATTTTTATTATGAGGCCGCCAAGGGGCTGCGCTGTCCGCAAGGCGGAGACCTACTCGATCTACGATATTGCGCCCACGATCCTGACTCTGTTCGGGATTCCTCCCGCGCAAGAAATGATCGGCCATTCGATACTTACATCCGAGGAGATGGAATGATGACACAAGGATTTACGCTGTGGTTTACCGGCCTGTCCGGTTCCGGCAAGACAACATTATCCAGGGAAATGGAAGGAGTCCTGCTGGAGCGCGGAATGAAAGTGGAACGGCTTGATGGCGATGTGGTTCGCACGAATCTAAGCAAGGGTCTCGGATTCTCAAAAGAGGATCGGGATACCAACATTCTTCGGATCGGTTTTGTCTGTAACCTGCTGACCCGAAATGATGTGGTGGCAATAGCGGCGGCCATTTCTCCTTATGAGGAAGTCCGTCAGAAGAATCGTCAACTGATCGGACAGTATGTGGAGGTGTACTGCAAATGCCCGCTTGACATCCTGGAGCAGCGCGATGTGAAAGGCTTATACAAGAAAGCCCGCCTTGGTGAAATTAAGAACTTCACAGGAGTCTCCGATCCATACGAGGAACCCTTGAACCCGGAAGTGATTGTCGAGACAGATAAAGAGACGGTTGAGCAATGTGTGGTGAAGATCACCCGGACGCTGGAGCTGCTGGGCTATATCCCGGTATCCGGCAATGGGGCCGAATATTCCGCCGAAGAGGAAGAGGAAATCAAGAAGCGACTCAAGGCTCTGGGCTATATCTGAACATGATCTCTCCCCCGAATCTCGAGGGAGGTGAGGTGGGGGCGGATTACTCCGAAAGGTCAGGCGGGGTTTGACCGAACAGCACACGACCGACCAAAAACCAAGTCCTTCTTGACTGTGGGCCAAAAGCCGACAAGACTCTACGAAGTTCAGTCGTTAATTTCACCAAAATGAGGGCGGTCGGATGCTGGGATTTCTCAGAAAACCGAAAAAGCGGATATGCGTAATCGGGCTGGATGGTGTTCCATACAGCCTTTTGCGAGTGTTAGCCGCAGACGGCACAATGCCCGCCATGGCGGAACTCTGTGCCCAGGGTCATCTTCGACCGATGAAAGTTACCCTGCCGGAAATCTCGGCGGTCAGTTGGACCAGTTTCATGACCGGCGCAGGACCGGGGACACATGGGATATTCGGATTCATCGACCTCAAGCCCGGCTCCAAAGAGACGCGGTTCCCCACGTTTCGGGATGTGCAAGTCCCGACCCTGTGGGATCGGCTGGGGCAGAAGTCCCAAAAGTCCGTTGTGATCAACCAGCCTTCGACTTACCCCGCGCGACCCATTCAGGGGGTACTTGTTTCGGGCTTTGTGGCTCTGGACCTGCGCAAAGCGGTGTTTCCCGCGCGCCTTCTTCCCGATCTGAAACGGATAAATTATGAAACCGATATCGACACCCAGCGCGCGCGGGCGGACCATGATTATCTGATACAATCTCTTCATTCGACCCTTGAGGGACGGCGTTCCCTTGTGGATCTTGTATGGGACAGGGAGGAATGGGATTATTTCCAGGTTGTGATTACCGGAACAGACCGCGTCCAGCATTATTTATGGAACGCGATTGCGGACACAACGCACCCGTATCACACCGCGGTCCGACAATACTATCGGGCTGTGGATCGTTTTATTGCAGAAATTGTGGAACGATATCGGAAAAAGGCCGGCAGGGAGCAGGGCCTGACTGGCCTGTTTCTTCTTTCCGATCATGGGTTTACTGGAATCAAGCGCGAATTTAACCTGAATGCCT
>JAKPRU010000507.1 GCA_029557025.1 Candidatus Omnitrophota bacterium
GTCTGTTGCGCCGGTAAACGTGTTATCCATCGGGATATTCCCGATGGTGTACAGCGCTGTCTGGAACTGCCCCGCGAACGGAAGCATCGGGGTCCAGCCGTCTTCCTGAACAAAGGTGCGGTCGAACCGCGACGAGAACAACAGCTGCAATTCCGCGCCGGAAGCCGGGGTCGACGTGGGAACGGGAGCCGAAGTGGGCGAAGCGCTCGGACCGATGATTGGGGTGCTTGTCGGTTTTACTGTCGGAGATGGGGGTACAGAGGGCAGCGGTGTCGGCGCTAGAGTGTGGGTTGGTGTAAAGGTCTTGGAAATCCCCGGTGTCGGCGTGACCAGGCTCGGCGGGGTGCTGGTCGGAGTCAGAGTGAACGTTGGAGTCGGGGTCGGGCTGGGCTGCGTTGGGGTTGGCGTTACTCGAAGACCGCCACCGTATTGATACACCTTGATTCCATCTCTTCCCATTCCTGCATAGACGTATCCATCCCGCGCAACCACATCCACCATATCGCCTTCAAAACGGTCACTCGCCGACTCCGAAGCGCTGCTGGGGAAGAGCGCGTTTAGAACACTCAGTCCGCCGTTATCTCCGGGACCTCCGGCGGGATCGTAGTTCGGTGCGCTGAGAAGCGTGGCATAGACATACCGGTTCCAGATATCGATTCCCCACACCACAACCTGATCGTAACGATTGACACTCGGATAGGTTTTGTGGCTGCAAAGAGTCAACTTATCGGGATTGGAAATGTCATAGATTCCCACACCGTCCCATTCCTCCGCCACGGCGAGTACATCGCCTTCGGCCGCCAGGTCCACGCCGTACCCGTCAAAGGTCACTTCATCCAACGCCACGGGGTTGGCCGGGGCCGAGATGTCGTATACGGCCAGTTTGAATTCCGCGCCGACATACATGCGGTCGCCCCGGACGAAGACATCATAAGCCGGAGCGCCCACATCCTCGATGGTTCCGACCCAAGTCGGTCCCGCCGCCGCGTTCGGATCGACAATCCAGACCCCTTCATGGGATGTGGCGATTCCGACCCACTTCTCCGTCGCGTGGACTCCCTGAGCGGCCTCTCCCACATGAAGCCGCTTGAGTACAACCGGGTTGGCGGGATTGGTGACATCAACGATCCAGAAGTTCAACGGATTGGGATTCGATTGGGTCCCCTCGCCGTGCATCACGATATAGAGGCGGTTTCCCACCACGCTGAGATCGTACGTTTGAACCACCGGGATCTGGCTGACCAGGGCGGGCTGTGCCGGATTGGCGAGACTGAAAATCGAGAGCTGTGTTTCCCCCCCGGCATAGAGATACCCATTGGCGACATCCACCGCCTCGGCCCCCTCGGTGAGTTGGAAAACAGGACTGATCGCCCAGGAAGAAATCGACAGTGACGCAATCAGCACGAACAAAATGGAACATCGAAGACACATGATCGTCCTTCCTCCGGAGAATGATGGAGATCCGGTTGAATACCGAGGATTAGGATACACCCGGCGCGATAAAAGGACAAACGGAGTTGTTGTCATTCACGAGGGTTCCTCACATTTGTTCGGAATGACATCCTTTCAGAATGCCGGCCGTTCGGAATGGTGATGGACCTGTCAATTCGCCAGGCGCCGGTCTTACTTCCCCTTTTTTGACGTTTGACTCAAAATCACCCATTGCATATCCGATTGAATTTTCTCCCGGAAAGCCGGTCCTGAAAGAACGGGCGCTCTTCCGGAGTACCGGACGATTTGTATGCCGGAGACTCGGCACAAGGAGGACCAAAAGTGTCAATTTGGGACAGCGCAACCGTCTTAATCACCGGAGGAACGGGTTCCTTCGGCAAACAACTGGTTCAGGAACTTCTGGCGGAGGGTAAGGTTGCGAAAATCATCGTTTTGAGCCGCGATGAACTCAAACAAATGGAAATGCGGGAAATGTTTGAAGTGGATTCCTATTCGCCCTTGCGTTTCTTCCTGGGGGATGTGCGAGACCAGGACCGTCTTTACCGGGCCTTTCGGGGCGTTGATATTGTGATCCACGCGGCGGCGCTCAAACAGGTTCCAGCCTGCGAATACAATCCGTTCGAGGCCATCCTGACCAACATTATGGGTGCAAAAAATATCATCGATGCGGCCATCGACTGCGGCGTTCCACGTGTAATGGGCATCAGCACGGATAAGGCGGTCAATCCGGTCAACCTTTATGGCGCGACCAAACTCTGCGCGGAAAAGTTGCTGATCCAGGGGAATTTCTATACGGGGCCTGCACCCACGCGGATTTCCTGTGTCCGATATGGGAATGTGCTGGGCAGCCGTGGCAGCGTTATCCCGCGATTCAGGCAGCAGAAAGAAGCCGGTGTTCTTCGGATTACGGATGAGCGCATGACCCGGTTCTGGATCACACTAAACCAGGCGGTTCGCTTTGTGATGCGATGTGTGGAAATCATGCGCGGCGAGGAGGTATTCATCCCGAAAATCCCCAGCGCTTCGCTCCTCGATCTTGCCAAGGCGATTGCCCCGGAGTGCGAGCTGGAGGTCACCGGCATCCGGCCCGGCGAGAAACTGCATGAAATCCTGATCTCGGCGGACGAGGCCCGGAATACTGTCGAGATGAGCGACATGTACATCGTCCGTCCGCCGCGCCGGAAAGAAATGTGGAAAGAGGGCAAACCCCTGCCGGACGGATTCGAGTATTGCAGCAATACAAATCCCTGGCAACTTTCCCAGGAGGAGATTCTAAAGGTACTGGATACGATTTAGCCCAAATTCGTCACGGTTTGGCTTGGGAGAGGGGTGCAGACACCGGATATAGGGCTTGGCAGGGTTGAGAAGGGCCAGAGATAGTGAGAAAGAGGGGGAGACGGGGAGATATTGCGGATATGTTTCTTCGGGAAAAGTAATCTTTAAATCAGGCAAATCACAGTTCAGACAGGGCAGAGAAGGCTGACAGGCACCGAAGGCCATGGCCGGCACGGAGGCCTGTCCCACCATTTCCCACCAAGCCACGCATCTCTGCCTGGCTATCAACGGTTAAATTGCGAAAACAGTTTTCATTTCGGATATGGTGTGGGACACTAAAATGGAGGTGAGGCATGTACTGTGAAAATCTTGTTTCTCGATGAGTCCGGCGACCATAACCTCTCCGTGATTGACCTGGACTATCCGTTGTTCGTGTTGGGCGGAGTCATTACGGACAAGGAATACTCCGAGCGGGAAATGACCTTCAGGATGGATGCTTTCAAGCGATCCCTGTTCGGCCGCACTGACATCATATTGCACACTGCCGACATTGCCCGCAACCGAAACGGTTTCGAGTCGCTGAAGGATAGTGCATTTCGGGAACGGTTCTTTTTTGAGCTCAATGCCCTGATGAGGGAACTTGAATACAAGGTTGTTGCGTGTGTGATCCGAAAGGACGAGTATCTCACCCGGTACGGTGTGGCGGCACTCGATCCATACCTGCTGAGCCTCGACGTTCTGGTGGAGAGGCTGTGCTTCGATATCGGGGACATCACCAGCGGTGGAATGATTGTCGCGGAAAAGCGCGACGCAATCCTGGACCGACAATTGGGAATTGCCTGGTTGATCTTGAGAATCCAGGGGACACGATATCTCCGGGCCGCAGACATTGACCGGCGTATCCTTGGCCTTTCGCTGCGCTTGAAGTGCGAAAATCTCGTCGGATTGCAATTGGCAGGTCTCGTTATTTCCCCCATCGGACGCCATATTCTGGGGAAATCGGATCAAAAGGACTATGCCATCGTTGAATCGAAATTCCGAAGGAACCGGAAAGGAAAGATTGAAGGATACGGCCTTGTGATTCTCCCAAAATGAAAAAGGCCAGCGCCCGCTACGCAGTCACCAGCCTATAAGATAAATTACACATCAATATGAAAAATCGTCAAGCCAATCATGACAGGTATGGAGGCCTGTCCTACCATTTCAGCAGGTCAGGCGTCCTTGCCCGGTAGTCAACGAGGAGAGCGCTGGACAATGAAGACCCTGACCGATTTCCAGGGTCGAACCGTACGCTTGACCGATGAGCGACTGCAACACATTCTGGAACGTCCCGAAATGGCCGGTATGGAAAACGCGATCGTGGAAACGCTGCAAGAGCCGGAGCGGGTCATCCGGTCGCACGCCGATGAGACAACCAGCCTGAATTATCGCTATTATTTACGCACACTGGTGGGCGAGAAGTGGCTCTGTATTGTGGTAAAATATAGTGACTCCGACGCGTTTGTATTAACGGCGTACCTGACGGACAAACCGAAACGAGGTGAAATTCTATGGCAGAAACCGTAAAAGTCTGGTACGACCCGGAAGGTGATTTTCTGGAGGTCCTGTTCTCGGATAAGCCCGGTTTCATGCGCGAAACCGACAACGATGCGGTCATGCAACGCGTGGATGAGCAGGGGAACATCCTCGGATTCTCGATCTTGGGAGTGAGTTCCATCGAAAAACAGAAACCACTTGTTGCCGAACTGGTGTAGCAGGTCTCCAGGCGGTTGCCATGACGGGCACGGAGGCCTGTCCCACTGCTATTCGATCTTGTAAATCACGGCCATGCCATCTTTCTTTTGATCGGTACAACGGATAATCACCATATCGTAATCGGGATCGGTTCTCATCGCATCCAGAAAGTCTTTCATCTCGTTTGCCGATACAATGACATTGTCCGCCACGATCACCGCCCCCGCTTTCAGCATCGGTCTGATCGCCAGGAAATATTTGTAGTAGTCCGACTTCTTCGCGTCAATGAAAACAAAGTCGAATTGCCCCTCCAGGGTGGGGATCAGTTTCAATGCATCGCCTTCCATCACTGTGACAGTCTTTTCGAGACCGACCTTTCGGATATTGTCCCGGCACCGGCGGGCCGTATCGGGGTCGATCTCCACGGTGTACAGATGCCCGCCGTTCCGCTCGAATGCTATCCCCATGTAAATGGCTCCGTATCCCGTAAACGAGCCGATTTCAACTCCCCGCTGCGCCCGTGCACCGGCCACCATGATCCGAAGAAACCGGGCATCCTCTGCGGTAGTGCAAAGATCTGTCCATGGAAATTGCGCCAGGAACTCCTCACGGAACGCCTGCATTTTGGCAGGATCGTTTTCCTGGGCAAAACAACTCAGAACAGCACACACAACCAACAGCAAGACAAAGAAAAATCGGTGTGGAATCATGGAAATCTCTCCGTAATTGGGAATGAATTGTTCGGGGGACTATACGGCCCGGTAAGAGGAGAGGCAATGCCGGGCCGAGCGGGCGGGGATTGCGGATTGAAGAGAGAAACGGCGGATAGAAGCGTTTGACGTGTCAGGATCGAGTTGTTAAGGTACTGAGATGTTGTGAGCCGCACCATTCCACTCCCCAAGGAGACGGCAATGACAATCGGACGGCGGGAGTTTCTGCAACAAAGCGCACTGGCATCGTCGGTTCTGATGACAGGCCATTCGGAGGTTTCGGCATCGAAAAAGGCAGCCACACGGCTGCGCGATGTCGGTTGGGTTTGGGAAGGACAGGGACTCGATCCGCACGTCCCACCGTCAATTTACGGCTTGGGCCAGGGGACAACCTATCTCGGCCTGCAACGTGCTAATTTCCTCTTTCATCCCACCGATGAATATGCATTGGGGCTGCTTGCCGACCTGAAAGAGATCACCTGCGATATCACAAAATGGGAAACGTTTTGGGATAAGGACGGACATCTAAGATTTGATTGCTTCGGCGGGGCAGAAAGGAAGATGGATGAGGCAAAGCGGATCAGCCTTCTGTCGAAAACATTCCCGAACATTACCGGCGTTTTCTTTGACGATCTCAAAGGTCGAATGGAGCACGACAAGGTTGCGCCGGAGCAGATCGCCGAGATTTTTGCCGCTGCCCACACCTATAATCCGAACCTGAAACGCTGGGCGGTGGTGTATACCGGCGAGCTGGACGACGTGGCCTTATGGAAATCCCTGGCCCCGTCAATTGATGTTGTGAACCTGTGGATTTGGCATTCGAAGGATATTGAAACGCAGGAATCCGAAGTGAACCGAGCGCGGGAGATTTTCACCGACCATGAGTTTATCATGGGCTGTTATCTGCGGGATTATACGATGGTCGCGCCGATTCCGGTTGAACAGGTCATGCTCCAAATGAAGGGTGTCCTGAGAATGCTGGAGAAAGATCTGATACAGGGATTTTCCATTCTGGGTTCGGTTCTGATCGACAGTCATCGTCCACAGGCGGACGCCGTGAGGGATTTCATCGGCGCAAATTCATAAGTAAACCCTTTTGGAGGAACTAAAAATGAGTGAAACGAACATGTCGCGCAGAGATTTTATGCAGTCCGCTGCGGTGGGGGCATCCGCGCTGGCCGTGGGATTGTCCGGAAAGGCGATTGCGGCGAACGAGAAAGTGAGCCTGGCGTGGATCGGCTGCGGAGGCCGCGGGAAGTATCTGCTTCGCCGCGCACTGGAAATCGAAGATATCCGCGTGGTCGCGGCCTGTGATCTCCGGGAAGAACGAGCCAATGAGGCGGCCGATCTGGCCAGGGAAGTCAATCAGAAAATCAACACCTATCTCGACTTTCAGAAGATGCTTGAAAAAGAGAAACCGGATGGGGTTGTGGTCGCGACGGAGGTCGGCAACCATGGCAAATGCGTGATTCCCGTGCTGGAAGCGGGCATTCACTGTTTCAGCGAGAAACCGATGGATGCGAGCATCGAGCGGGTGGATGCTGTTGTACGCGCCGCGCGCAATTCCAAAGCGGTGTATGGAATCGCCTTTCAGCGTCGGTTCGATCCGGGCTACCGTGCCGTGGTTCAGGCCATTCACGACGGGCGAATCGGCAAGGTGGATTTTATGCAGGGTCACTGGCATTGGACACAGTACAGCTTCATCAATCGCTGGGTGGGCGATATTGACCTGTCGGGCGGTCGTCTCAATGAGCAAGCGTGTCACCATATCGACCTGATGAGTTGGGTGATGGGCAACGCGCATCCCACACATTGCATGGCGGTGGGCGCAATCACCCGTCAGGCGAAGAATCCGCCGGAGCATCGCGCCGAAACACAAAGCGCCGTGATCTACACATTCCCAAGCGGGGCCATCTTCTCGTACACCCACTTGAACGGTATCCCCCAGCCATTCACCGGGGAAAAATCCTGGGTGATGGGGCAAAATGGCGGTATGGACCTTTGCACGGGAGAGTTCTATCCGCTCGAAGGGGATCCTGTAAAAATCGCCGACCCCAGCTGGGGAGCCAATTCCGAGCGCAATGAACTGGTCGAGTTCGCCGAATGCTGCCGGACCGGAAAGCAACCGTTCAGCAATGTCGAGACAGGGCGAGTTTCCACCCTCACGACCCTGATGGCCATGAAAGCCATGTACCGGCGGAACACAAAGACGTTCGAACCGGGCCTGATTACCTGGGAAGAAATCGGTTCGACAACCTGATCCGGCGCGGCACACAAGGACAGCGGCGGACACGAAACAGATCATACAAATGGATTGGCTCTTTGGAATCGCCGATCCTTTTGGAACAATACTTCCTGGAATCTGATCTCAAATCCCGGTATACGGTACAAACGTGTTGTATTCTGTCTTTGTAAGATCGAGATTTTGCCCTGGAGGTTTATCAATATGACCGGGGGATCTGCTTTGGGGAGGTTCTTTTGGATTTCTTTGTCGCTGGCGATCCTTGCGGGAGTTCCCGATATTATTCCCGCCGAAAACTGGCCGATGTGGCGCTATGATGTCGGCCATACCGGGTCATCCCCGGAGCAGTTGTCCGAAAACCTCCATATACAATGGATTCTGGAGTTGCCGACTCCGATTCCCTGCTGGCCGTACCCATCCCAATACAAGGTCCAGTTCGATCACACTTACGAACCGATTGCGATGGATGGACTGCTGTTTGTCCCCTCTATGATCCGGGACTGTATGACTGCGTACGATGCGGAGACCGGTGAGGAACGCTGGCGATTCTACACCGATGGCCCGGTCCGGTTTGCCCCCGCCGGCTGGAACGGCAAGATCTATTTCGTTTCGGATGATGGTTGTCTTTATTGTCTTGATGCTGTCAGCGGCTTGCAGGAATGGAAGTTTTCCGGGGGACCGTCAAACTACAAAGTTCTGGGAAACGAGCGGCTGATTTCGATGTGGCCGGCGCGTGGCGGGCCGGTAATCGCGGACGGAATAGTCTATTTTGCCGCAAGCATCTGGCCGTTTATGGGAACGTTTATCTATGCGCTGGATGCCGAAACCGGCACAGTGAAATGGACCAACAGCGGCAGCGGACCGGACTATATGCTGCAACCGCATACCAGTCCCGCGTTCGCCGGAGTCTCTCCCCAGGGAATCCTGGGACTGACAAAGGACAAGCTGTTCATCCCCGGCGGCAGGAACCGCCCGGCGGCCTACGATCGCGCCACCGGCGAATTCCTGTATCAACATGGCGATACTAAATTGGGCGGATGTGAGGTGTATCTGTCAAAAGAGTGGTTCTTCAATGACGGACAGATTTACCAAGTCTCCGACGGAACCCAGATCGGACCTTCCGTAGCCACAATTTTGACGGACGAATCGATGATCGGCATGGATGAATCCGGCACCATCCACGCCTGGTCATGGGATCCGGTTTGGAAAGAATATGCCGACCGGCGCGGGACACCGCAAAAACGCATGGAATTTGGTCAGCAATGGAAAGCGAAGACACCATTCAAAAAACTGTTGATTCGCGCGGGAGATCACTTATACTGCGGTTCTCCCGGATTGATCGCCGCCGTTCGGATACCCGAAAACCGAGGCTCCCTGAATGCTTCCATTGTCTGGCAGGCGGAGATTGAAGGAAATCCATGGTCCGCACTGGCGGCAGACGGGAAATTGTTCGTGATCACGGAGGAAGGACGGATTTACTGTTTCGGCGAGAGAGAAACCGAAACGAAAGTGCATTCCCTCCCGCAACCGGAAGAATCCTCCGGGACCGGGATATCGGCTGCGGCGCAGATCCTGGAGACCACAGAAGGATACTGCGTCGTTCTTGGTGCGGGTACGGGTGATCTGATTGAGTATCTGGCGCGTCAGTCCGCACTCCACATCGCCGTTCTGGAACCGGATTCACAGAAAGTCGACTCCCTGCGTCACCGATTCGACAACGAAGGGCTGTATGGACAGCGGATCGCGCTCATTCCCGGAAGTCTTCTGACGGTTCCCCTGTCGCCCTACTTCGCGAGCCTTGTCGTGGTGGCGGACACGAAAGCGGCAGGGGTCGACAGGGAGCATTTCGTAGAGCGAGCGTTTCACGTTTTGCACCCTTATGGAGGTGTTGCCTGGCTGCCCAAAGAAAAAGGTCTGGAAAACCGTTTGCGCAAATCAGCAGATTCGCTGCCGAATGCGGAGATCGTAATACAGGATTCGTATCTCCTGTTGAAACGAAACGGAGCGTTGCCGGGCAGCGGCAGTTGGACCCACCAGTATGGGGATATGTCGAACGATGTCTGTTCCAAGGACCAATTAGTCAAACCCCCGTTGGCGCCGCTCTGGTTCGGTGGCCCTTCGAACGCAGATGTGCTTCCCCGGCACGGTCATGGCCCGCCAGAGAAAATCCTGAACGGACGATTGTTTATCCAGGGGATTCAGGTTCTGAGCGGACGGGATGTCTACACCGGACGGGTTCTCTGGAGAAAAGAGATCCCGAATTTGAACACGTTCGAGATGTATTACGACAAAACTTACAATCCCGATCCGTTCGACCGGACCTACAACCAGGTCCATCTCCCCGGCGCAAACGCCTACGGTTCCAATTTTGTCCTTGCTCCTGACCGGCTTTACCTGGCTATGGAGAACATCTGCATGGTCCTTGATCCGGCAACGGGGGCAACCCTGAACGAGTGGACAATTCCGCTTGAAACGGATTTCCTGGATTACGGCACGCCGAACTGGGGGTATATCGGAGTCTACGAGGACTTGCTGATTGCAGGCGCTGCGCCGGTTTATATCACGGTTAATGGGGCAAAGGAGATTGTGAAAGTGAATCACCGTTTCGGCGTCGGCAGCCGATACCTGGTGGCCATGGACCGGGTCACCGGGAAACGAGTCTGGCAGCGAAAAGCCCTGTACAATTTCCGGCATAACTCCATTGTGGCCGGGAACGGCAAGCTGTTTTGCATCGACAATCTCTCCCCGCAGCAGATGGAAGTCCTGAAACGTCGGGGACTGGAAGCGCAAACCGAACCAAAAATCCTCGCTCTCGATATTCGAACCGGGAAGGAACTGTGGAGTCGCGGGGAGGATGTGTTCGGGACATGGCTGGGGTATTCCACAGAATACGATCTGCTGTTGGAGGCAGGGAGCCAGGCGGGAGATCGAGCCAAAGATGAAATCGGCGAAGGCATGGCCGCCCTCAACGGCTCAACGGGTGAACCTCTTTGGAGAACGAATGAAAAATACCTGGGTCCCTGCATGATTCACCACGACAGGGTGATTACACAAACCGGAGGCAGTACCCAGGAATCGGTGTATGCCGGGGCGTTTTCCCTGTTGACCGGGGAACGAGTTATGACTACCCATCCGCTGACCGGTGAAAAGATTCCCTGGAGCTGGGTTCGGTTCAAAGGCTGCAACACGGCGATCTGCAGCGAGCATTTGCTGACATTCCGCTCCGCCGCTGCGGCGTATGTGGATCTCACCCAAAACAGCGGAACGGTCAATATCGGCGGATTCCGTTCCGGCTGCACATCGAACCTGATTGCAGCAGACGGCGTCCTGAACGCACCGGACTATACCCGCACCTGCACTTGCTCATACCAGGTCCAAACTTCCCTGGCATTGGTCCACACACCATTCGAGATTCCGGAAAATCCCTGGGTGGAACAGTGGAGTTTCAATGCGTATCCCCCGCCGGAACAACCTATGCCGATTAAACGGGTTGGGATCAATTTCGGCGCACCCGGGAACTATATCGATGGCAAGGGAACTCTGTGGCTGGAGTTTCCCAGTGTCGGCGGGCCGTCGCCCGATCCTCCGATCTATGTCGATTCCGGTGATCCGAAGATCTTCCGCTATCAGCCCTC
>JAKPRU010000517.1 GCA_029557025.1 Candidatus Omnitrophota bacterium
AGATCCGGTCCTTCCGAGACAAGGGGACCCGGCTCTGGTATAATCCAGTTGCTTTTCCGTATCCGGGAAAAGGGCATAAAAGTTTACAGAAAACACAAAAAACGACTTGGGAGAAAAGCCATGTGCCCTTCGGTGACGACGGAACGGGAGAATAGGAGCATGGGAGCGCCCTTCCCATTGACTGCACCGAAGGATTCCGAATCAGGCGTAGGCTGGAATTTGCCCTGGAGTATAGGGCTGATCGAATGGAAATAAGGATCGGTATGGGTGTTTTGCTGGACCGATCCAGGGATGCGGTGAGCCCGGCTGCTCGCCGAAGGAGACAATAGATCTTGGTGGCGATCTCCGCATAATGCGGAGTGATGGTGCAAGAGATTCGATACAGACGAAATCAAGGCCAAAGGATCAAGGATCCGGTATCAGCCAGTAGGAGCGCAGTCCTTACAGGTATCGTGTCAAGGAACTGATTCGCCCGAAAGTTTGAACCTGGCAGGTTTTTCCGAACGCGCGTCCATGCGAAAAGAGGGAACACAGTCCATTCAACGGTAAGCGCGATTGGAAACGGGGATTCCCCATGGATAGGCATATCTCTTCCGCAGCCGAGTGGAAGAGATTGAATATCCGGCTGCTGTCGCCGGCCAGTGCCGTGGAGGCGCGAAGATTCGCTTCTCACCCGGCATGGAATGCTTGCACCCTCATCGTCCACAACGATCCGCAAATAAGCGCACATTACTCCAATAATTGAATTTCATTAACGTCCCTCTGGAACTTATGCGGGAGATTTTATGACGACATTAATAAAGAATGGAACCATCGTAACAGCCACGGATATGTATAAAGCCGACATCCTGGTCAAAAACGGCATCGTCTCCGAAATCGGCAGAGAGATTTCGAAGATCGCCAGCGAGATTATCGATGCGGCGGATAAATGGGTCTTGCCCGGCGGTGTGGATCCGCACACCCACATGGATTCCCAATGCGACGGGATGACAACGGTGGATGATTTTGAAACAGGAACTGCGGCTGCCGCCGCGGGGGG
>JAKPRU010000527.1 GCA_029557025.1 Candidatus Omnitrophota bacterium
CGGGCCGATGTCTTTCCGGTTCGGTGAGGAGTGCTTTTCAACTTTCCAAAGGTTCCTACACCATCCGTTGCGCTTCTGCTGCTCCAACTTCGTTTTGGAAGATTGACCTTCCGGAACCCGGTTGGAAACAGAGACAAGGGTCCTACTGTCCGGGGCAGGGAAATCCTCCCTGTCCTATGTCCAGTCCCGGCAATTCTCCCCGGATTTGACCGGCGTGGGCGGATTGCGCCGCCTCGGTATATTCGCTGGAATTGCCGTTTCGTGCTTCATATTGCAAGTCCTTTTCTTCGGACTGTGTGTTCCACTCTGCGCCTGCTCCCAAAATGTTTCGTTGAGAGGAGGATCCAGATTTAATTCAGTGATGGTCGGCGGGGATTTCCGCCACCCAGTAAGTGTTCCTTTTCTTCTTCGCGCTTTTTCTTATCCGCCGGCAGTCCTCGCAACTCCTTAATATCGGGGTAGGGGATCAGCCATCGTCGGGTCCGGCCGATTCGTCGCTTCTTGCCGGCGGATCGGATTTCGACGCTGCGTCGCTTGGGGACCAGGGTTTGGATTTCGTCCCCCTCGCTTTCGATTTCCTTGTGAATCAGTTCCAGGAGTACATTCTGGTTGTGAATATGCTTTTGAGAGGTTTCCGGTTGACTTCCGGGTTCCAGGAAGCGCAGCAAGTCATCCTGAATGGTTTCCCACAAAAGAGAGGTAAGTTCTTTGCCTTGGTGGATGTTGGCCAATTCATTCGGGATCTCGCTTAGATGTCTGAGGTTGTAAATCCATTCCTCGTTAAGAGGTCCGACAGGCAGGGCCGGATGCGAATCTATGTGTGTGTAAGGTATTTGTCGGTTGTACGCAGAAGCGGACATTGTTCCATCCCTTTCGCAAAATCAGTTCCTCACTCGTGGCCCTAAGCCGAGTCATTTCAATCAGTTATACAGTTGCAGTGAGAGTTGGACCGGGCGGGTCCGGCGGGGGTCGGCCCCGCCCGGCAGGTGTGCGGAATCAGCCTCCAAGCAGGCTCAGCAGTGTCTGAGGCAGGAAGTTGGCCTGCGAGAGAACGCTTGTGCCAGCCTGGTAAAGAATCTGATGAAGGGTATAGCTGGTTGTCTCGGATGCGATATCCACATCGCTCAGACGCGATTCGGAGGATGTCAAGTTTTCCGAGCTGACAGACAGATTGCTGATCGTGGACTCCAAGCGGTTCACGAATGCGCCCAGGGTTGCCCTGGCGCGGCTGATCTGATCCAGCGCCTCATCGACAATCTTAAGGGCTTCATTGACACCGGACACGGTTGTCACATTGATCTGATCCACTGTTCGACCGCTGCCGCGTCCGAATCCCAGGTTGTCGGCCCGAAGGTCCGGCATGTTGACCTGAAGGTCTTGGCCGGCAAAGGCCCCCACCTGGAAGTTGAGATTCTTGCTGATGGTGGAGATCAGCACCGCAAGGCCCGTGTTCGGGGAGCCGGTTGTCGGAGGACCGGTCACATCGAGCATGATGTCGAAGTCCAGGAGCAGGGTCTCGGCAACACCTTCGGAAACGCCGCTGACAAAGAAGACATCGGAGTCGCCGTTCTGGAAGGTGACCAGGGGACCGCTGTTCAGGCTGCCGACGAATTCCTTGGCCTCGACCTCCAGGGTATCCGTCCCACTGTTGAAGATGGAGGCGCTCATGATGCCGTCGCGGTCTCCGCCACCGACGCGCATGGCCAACCGTTGCGGTGTCTCGCCGAACACGGTCGGGGTTGCGGCGGCCAGGACCACGAAATCACCTACAGTGACCCGCTGACGGGGGCCACCGGCGATTTGAATCGTGGCCTGTTCGGGATTTCCGGCGATAATCAGCTCGGCACGATCGTTAATTGTGCTCTGCAGATCGGCACCTGTCTTATCATTGATGCGGATCAGGAAGTTCGACTCGGAGAAGCCGGCGACATCGTCGATCAGTTGGAATGTACCCGCTCCGGTATATGTGAACCGAGCGTCTCTGAATCCCCACTGATCGCCCGCGGCCTTTGTTCCGAACGCACTGGACTGATCGCGCCAGTTCAGCTCACGGAGAATGCCGGAGATCGTGAAGACATTCCCGTCAATCAGGTTATCCGCGGCGGGAGTGGCCGTATAGGTCAGCGTGCTGGAGAAACTTGTCCCGTCGGCATTGGTTCCCTCGATGGTGATGGTATCCCCACCGGTGAGGGTGAAGTACTGCCGCCAGACACCATTGTACCAGACACCGTTGAGACCCACCGAACCCAGGGACGCATCGCGGGCCAGGATGGCGCCCGTTCGATCCGTCATGGTCAGGAGGCTTTCGAGCTCCCGCCGGGCAGGTGGAACCACATCTGTCACCGTGATGGCGAAGTTGCCGGTATCGAATGTGGAACCGGTGATGGAGTTGACCGTATTCCCGATCTGTCCGCCGGCATTCGCTCCGTTGACCAAGTCGCGGGTAACACCAAACTGCTGTGCGAACACGGTCCCTCCGTCAACAACGGTGAAGGAGATGTTGAATGCGGAAGGAGCCATGACATCGTTCGTTCCATCGCAGCTTGTGAAGTAGAAGCGCCCACCGGAGTTTGCGCCGGTTGCGCCGCTGAGTCCGCCCGCCGCACCGTCAGTCATGCTGACACGGGTCTGGACGAAGGATGAGGGGATCGTGCCGCCGCCGAACAGGGCTTTCTCTGCGGAGTCGATGGCCGCCTGAATGGCCGCGCGCATGTTCGTCCAGGTGGCGCCAGCTCCGATGGAGAACGATCCAGCAAAGGGGGTTACTCCATCCGAAAGGACACCTTGGAACGAAATGCGATCCGTGGCGGCCAGGGTGTATCCGGGGATGATTGTGCCATCCGCCAGGGTATACCGTCCCAGCTGGCTGCCGATGATATTGTCGGTAAGCGCAGCGAGCGCGCCGGTATTGTCGCGGATTTGCAAGCTGCTTACCGCGATGTCGGTCGCGTCTCGGACACCGGTGGCGAAAATCTGCTGACTGCCACGCGTTTCGGCGGGAAGCAGGGTCTGACGACCGGCCTGAGTCCGGATAATGTTCAGAATGGAGGTTCCGGACCGCAGGTTGGAGGCGTTTGGATCGTCGGAGATATGAACTCCGATGGGATCCTGGCCTGCGCGGACTTCCGAACTGTTGGCATTATCTCCGTTGAACAGGACTCGTGTGCCGAATTGCGATGTCTCTGCGATGCGGTTGACCTCATCGATCTGCTGGAATACCTCATCCTGGATGGCTTGGATGGCCCGGTAATCATTGGAACCGGTATTGCCGGCAGCGATGGCCAATTCGCGGATCCGTTGAAGTCCGAGAACCATCTGATCCAATGCGGCTTCCGCTGTGTTGGACATGCTGATTCCGTTTTGGGCGTTGAGAATGGCTTGGTTGACGCCCCGGATTTGGACCCGCAGTCGTTCGCGGATGGTCAATCCGGCGGCATCATCCCCGGCGCGGTTGATTCTCAGGCCGCTGGACAAACGCTCGATATTCTTTTGGAGCTTTGTGCTGACCGTGTTGAGATTGCGGGATGCGGTTACCGCGCCGATGTTGTTGTTGATACGTGTGAGGCTCATTGGTCGTATCCTCCCTGATACTTTGAGCCGACATCCGTGTCGGCCTCACCAAATACTTTTTTCTCCATTGTGGAGTGTCGGTTTCGGGTGCAATTCAGTCCATTGATCCGGTCTGTGATCTTCTCAGTGGCCGGATCCTGACAGGTTGCTTACCGGCAGCCTTTCGGCGAAATCACGGAGCTATTGGGCACTTGCTTACTTCAGATTGTCTCGGCAACCGACAGCCAGGATGGGTGCTCTCAAAGTGTTCTGCTGAGCCTGGTTGCCATGGGTGGGTGCTGTAGTAGGCTCGCCAATAGGTTTCGGCTGGGAAATTTCGGACTTGAGTGTTTTGTGAAATTTTTTCTGAGATCGGGGGAAGAGACTCGCCTGCAACCCGCTTACGGAACTTCGGTGGAGGGAGACTCAATGACCGGAAGGAGATGCGGCAGGATCTCCGGTTCGATTACACGCATCGCGCGCCATTTCCCCCCAAGAAATCTTGCCAGGAAACAGAAACTCAAGGCAATAATGAATAATGTGGCAAATGCCCAGGCCGCATATAAACCAAAATGATAGAAACCACAAAACACAAGGATGGGAACCACCATCAGGAGCCAGCCCAATCCCACGGTCAGATAAAGAACAAACCGCGTGTCGCCCGCTCCTTTCAAGGCGCCGGAGAAGATGAGATTCAGACTGTCAAACAGGCTGTAGAGCGCCACAAACTGAAGGATCACCACTCCCATCGGACGAATCAATGCGAATTGTTGGGGGTCCGCCTTCCAGGCAAAGGGTTCCAGAAACAGGTCCGGTAACAGTAGATAAGCAATGGCGAACAGCCCGATATAAGATGTGCTGAGGTGCACACCGGTCCAGGTGGCTCTGACGGCCAAATCGGGCCGATTTTTCCCCAAGTACTGCCCCACCAGAGTCGAGACAGTAATTCCGCATCCCAGCACGGGAATGAAGGCCAGCGAATTGATATTGAACGCAATGCTCGTGATGGTCAGCTCCAAAGTGCCGATTCGCCCGATCAGAAGCACAAACAATGCCCAGGACAGAACGTCTAATCCCAGTTGGATCCCACTCGGCAGACCGTAATACATGAACCGCTTGAACAACACCGGATCGAGTCTCCAACCGGACAGGATAGCGTACTTCTCGCAATGAACTTTTCGGCAAACCAGCACAAGATAGAGAATCGCATTCACCACGGCGCTGATAAAAGTCGCCCATCCGGCCCCCACAATCCCCATTCGGGGACATCCCCATTTCCCGAAAATCATAATCCAGTCGAAAAACATATTCACCAGCGTGCAAACTAGATTGACCCACAGAATGGTCATGGTTTCTCCCCGACCCGTGAAAAAACAGGACCATACCGTACTCGCCGTATAGAACACCAGGCAATAGCACAAAATGCGGAAATATGGAGTTTCCAAGGCAGCCACTTCCGGGGCGTGTCCCACCCACCGGAAGAACGGTTCCGCGACGATAACCAGAGGAATCACGAGGAGGCCGGAAAGAATACTGAAATAGATACCCTGCCAGAGCACCGGTCCGACTCGTTCGGGATGACCCGCGCCAACGTATTGCGCAACAAAGGTGTTGACATATCCCGCCGTACCGCATACAAATCCGCCGACCACCCAGTAGACGTTTCCGGAGGCCAGTGCGGCCGCTACGGATTCCGCCGAATACCAGGTCAGAAACACCCGATCAACGAAATGCTGAATGGTAGCGGCCCCGCTGCTCAGGATCAGGGGAAAGGCAATCCGCAGAAAATCGCGGTATCCAGCCTCGCTTTCCCAACGTTCCCGCCAAGAAAACATAGTGCGCTCCATCGTGATTCATCGTCCGGGGATTTGGAAAGACGGAATCATTTCGGGTGGGATTTTCAAAATCAACAAGTCAAATAGGCTATCGCCGCGTGGGGGAGTTTTCAATCCAATACCGGAACAACCCTCACCACCAACCTTTCCCGGGGAAAAGATAAAAAGCTGGCACAATCTTCCAGCCTGTGACTAGGAATCCTCTTCAAACCGCCGATCCGCTTTTTCCCGCTCCACGGCGAGCCGGTCAATCCAACCGGCGGCAGTAGCTGGAAAGGATTCGAACGAAGGCACATACGGTTTGATATCCAAAAGGGGTGTTCTATCCAGGATATCCGAGCTCGCCACGCGAAGAATGCCCCGCGACACATCCACCGAAAGAAGTCTCACCGGAGACAGCCCGATGGGGTTCGGCCTGCACGGTGCACGGGTGGCGAAAAGCCCTCTCGGAACTGTATCGCGGTACGGAACGACCTTCGGTTGATAGCCTTTTGCCCGGTCGAACCAGTAAACCAGCCAGATCCGTTCGAATCCATCCAAATCCGCAAGAGAAGCCCGGTACGGTTCGTAGATCTCAACCGTTCCTTCGGCCTTCTCGGCATACACCGGTTGAATGGGGGTTCCTTCCTGAACCTTGAAAGGGGTATGGATCACACCGATGGGCCTGAGTTCAAGGGTGTCGGTATCGGACATGACTTAAAGGCTCGAAATGTTTATTCCGCTGTATCCCAGAGTCTGGGGATGTTGACTTCCTGTTCGATCCTGCTGCCGAGCCGGAACAGGACTGTCTCATTGAACGGCTGGGCCATGAGCTGAACGCTGACCGGAAGCCCTTTGTGGAAATCCACCGGGAACGCAAGCCCCGGAATACCCACGACGTTGGCGATGGTGGAATAGACATCCGTGAGATACATCGCCAGGGGATCATCGGTTTTTTCGCCGAGTTTGAATGCCTTACAAGGCGCAACGGGGGCAAGAATGGCATCGCAGGACCGGAACGCCTCGGCAAATTCATTGCTGACCAGTCTCCGCGCTTTTGTGGCCTCCAGATACCAGTCATCATAAAACCCGGCGGAAAGTGCGTAAGTT
>JAKPRU010000540.1 GCA_029557025.1 Candidatus Omnitrophota bacterium
ATATTCCGGTTTTGTGGTGGAACATGTTTCCTGGGAAAGATGGGGGAGGGAGTTTCTGGAGAGCCTGGAAATCCTTCTGTCCCAAGGGTCTCCCAGTATTCTCGATGAGAGGATCCGTCTTGTGTTTGACCGCCGGGGACCGATTGTTCTTGCGAACTATCAGGCGGCTCGCGACCATGTGAGAATGGACAACGGCGCTGGGGTGACGATCGCGAATGCCCACAAGGATGCTCCCCGGGTGCGTGTTAATCTGGACATTTTTGCCGCCAAACCTCGCGCCGAAGCGCGGGCGACTCAGTCTCGGCACATACCGGCAGGCTGGCCGGGGCTGGCGCGTGAAAAGTTCCAGGATGTCGCTCTTGTCAAGGAGAGTGGTCGCTATTTTTTGAAAAAGTTTGTGGGGGAGGAGCGGATCGCTTCGCTTGGGACGTTGAGTCTTTATTTGAAGGAGTATACCGCCATCTGGACGCTTGAGGTCCGGACTGGGGAGCAAAGCATTTTTGAAATTACATTGGGGGATGACAAGTCGGTTGCCGGCAAGATTGCGGCCCATGAGGCGGTTCTTAATCTCCTGGGCGACCTTGGGGATGTTGACGAATGGCGAGGAAGCGTATTTGAAGATTTGCAAAAGTTATGGGTGGTTGAGCGTATTCGTGCTATTCACGCGACCCTGACCGCTCCAAACCCCTGGGGCCGCTTCCCTGATCACGAAACTTCCGTCGCAGGGCACTATCCTATGCTTTCGGGCCCGTTGGGGATTCTTTATACCGCATTGCAAAGTTCGGGGAACGGCTCCGCCTCACCCCGCTCTGAAACTCGCGGCGAAACGGTGAAGACCTCTTATGACGCAGACGGGGAGTGGCTGGAGGCCCTTCTGCGTCGCGCGCAGTCGGATCTTGACGTGATTGGGAACGAGATCCGGAGGCTAGAGCGGGACCCAACAAAATTACGGAATCCGAGGTCTAATGAATCCAGGCGTCTGGAGATCCTGAAAAAACAGGAGGCCGAAGCGCAGGATCGCGTGACGCGTTACAAAAAACAGCTTGATGATTACAAATCCCGCTCGGAAGCCCGAATGCATGAATTTGTTTTTTCGGTGCCCGCTATTGCGCATGCTGTCGGCGCA
>JAKPRU010000544.1 GCA_029557025.1 Candidatus Omnitrophota bacterium
CATACTACCCAAACCTACCGGTCCAGCTCAAGCAGTATCAACTTCCAAAATATCCCAGATCGGAATCCCGAGTTGGGGGAGATCATCCGCCGGGCGATCATTCCCCGGGATGATCATATGCTCTTGGAGTTGGACTATTCTGGATTGGAGGTACGGGTGGCGGCTTGTTACCATAAGGACCCGGCGATGATCCGGGAGATCACCGAACCGGGACGTGATATGCACCGTGATTGCGCAATCGAATTGTTCCTGTTGGAGCCGGGAGAGGTAACGGACGCACTACGTTTCACGGCCAAGAATTCATTTGTGTTTGCTCAATTCTACGGCGACTATTATGCCAACTGTGCCAAGAGTATGTGGAATGCCTTCCTACTGTATGATTTGAAAACCCGGTCGGGTACGCCCGTACGGGAGCACCTGGCCCGCAAACGTATCACCAACTATACGGAATTTGAGAACCACGTCAAATCGGTGGAATACCGGTTCTGGAAGGAAAAGTTCAGGGTGTACACCAAGTGGAAGGACCGCATCTGGGATAACTATCAGAAGACCGGCACGGTCCAACTCCTGACAGGATTCACCTGCCGGGGGATTATGCGGCGCAACCAGGTGATTAACTACCCTGTCCAAGGGGCCGCCTTCCATTGTCTCCTCTGGTCCTTAATTCACCTTCAGAAATGGTTCCTGCGCAATCATCTCCGGTCGAGGATCGTAGGTCAGATCCACGATTCAATCGTCATTGATGTGGTGCCGGAGGAGCTGAATGATATTATGGAATGGGCCAGGGGGATAATGACCGAGGAAATACGCAAGGTCTGGGATTGGATCATCATCCCGTTAGACATCAAGCCTGAGTGTGCCTTCCCAGGGGAATCCTGGGCACGCAAGCGCAAGGTCACCAAACAGAAACCCTGTTGTATCTGCGGCTCGGAATGGATGTTCAAAAAAAAGTCCGAGAACGGAATGGAAGAGGAGATTTGCACCGTCTGCGGTGAGATCACTATACTACCAGTCAAGGAGGAGAAAAGGCAATGCTAGCCAACACGTGTCGTCCCACCTCTCTGGAGGCGTTCATTGGGAATAAATCGGCTATTGAATCCGTACGTTCCTGTCTCGCACGGAAGGACCCTCCCCACACCTTTCTGATTTCAGGTCCGTCTGGAACAGGCAAGACAACCCTAG
>JAKPRU010000546.1 GCA_029557025.1 Candidatus Omnitrophota bacterium
AACCGAAAGCCCTGCGCCGATTGCCGGAAGCAGCAGAGCATACCAATGCTCCCAGACCGGCCGCAAAAACAGGGAAACTCGCTGAATGGAACGGTTGAGAAACACGGCAGCCAGCCCGCTGAACAACCCGACCGGGATCCCCATTGCCGCAAGCAATACCGGCTCGTCAATCTGAAGTACCGCACGTTTCCACTGTTGCCACGACAGGAGATTTGCGGGATTGTCAATGAAACGCCTCATGACGGTTTCTTCCCGTCGAGAATCTGTTCCAGGCGCTGCACTTCCTTGAACAGGTTTTCCGGCTCCGGTCGGCTTTGAAGGAACGACAGGAATAGATCATTTCGCAAGCAGTGGCCGAGACGCGACAAAAGATGCAGGTGTACCTTGGAGGTCGGGCTGAGAATCAGGCACAAGGCAAAAACCGGCACATTGTCCACTGCCTGGTAATCAATCGGGGTGTCCAGGAAAGCGGTTGTGACCAGGGGATACGGAGGAGTATCCTCCAGCGGGGTGCGTGGATGCGGAACCGCCACACCGTGCCCCAGGCCGGTCGAGGCAAGCTTCTCCCGCTCCAGCAATCTTGAAAGCAGCACGGCTCGGTCGATACTGCCGGGAAGCGGCGCGGTATTGACCAGCGATTCGAGCACACGGGGAACATCCGTGCCCTGAATGCCGCTGACAACACCGCCCTGACGCATGGCCTGGGCCAGGCTGACCTGAGCCTTTTCGGCAGAAGATACGCTATGCTCCAGGACCATGTTGTGATTCCTGGCCCATTTCCGAATCTCCTCTTCGTCAAATACCGGGTTACTTCCAGTGCCGAGACAGGGAATATTGCCCTGCCGTACCCATCGCGCAATCACCTGGTCCGAGAGTCCCAATAAGGCGGCAACCTCTTGAAGGTTCAATATTCACCTCACAACAACAAATTCACCGTCCCTGCATGAACGGATCGAATCTTCAGCAGGTCATTGGAATCTTACGAAATTCCCGTCAGAAACAAAATAACACGTCTCTTCCCGGATGAACAGCATGAGGGGAATGGGATCGCCTTGAGAGGCCTATTTCTTTTCGTCGTCGATTTCCTGCAAGCGTTGCACAGCGGTTTCCGTAACACGGTGTTGCGGGTCCGGCGGGCCTTCGGCAATCTTCCGTATAACGGGATACATGGCGGGGTGCTTGATGAACTTCCAGCGTATATCGAGAAGAGTTTGCTTTGTCCTTTGTGGAAGGCAATGAAACACCGGGGCGAGGTCCAAAGGCAGTTCTTTGCGGTATTCGGCGATCCGGGCGGATTCGCGCTTTGCCGCCTCATCATTCCAGGTCAATTCCACAAAACCGGCCAGGCTGATCGCTTTCGCCTGATCATTCTTCTTCGGGATTGCCTGGATCAATTGCTCCAGGTATTTCGTTTCGATGTCCTGAAACCGCTTCCTCTGACGGTCATGGTAAGCCATGAAGACCTTGGAGTTCTCCTCTTGATCCGATCCCATCACGGGCATCGGCTCATCGAGTTGCAGGTAATAGGCGCATAGGGATAACGCTCTCAGGAACTTCTCAGAAACCGGGTGATCCGTTGAAACCAGGTATTTCTCCATGGTCTTAATAATATATTCCCTGTGGGACGAACCAATCAGACCGATGTAATACTGAAAATCGTACCCGTCAAACGGGTTGGCTCCCTTGAGACGTTTGATCATCTCTTCCGCTGCCTGTTCCGTATCGAGAAAGCGGAGTACACGTGCCGCGTTTCTTTTAGCCGCTCCCAGGTCATTGTATTTCTTTTGCGTTTCTTGATATTGCTGGTACTCGGAAGCCGTCTGGAATATCGGCGGTGTGGTCGAGCAAACGACCTCGGAATCAAGCATTTGCACAGCCTGCTGCAATGTTCTTTCTGACCATTTCCGGTCGTCAGGGAGAATCTCAAATTCGATGATATTGGATGCGACAGGCAGCTTAGTTATGGTGTGCCCGTCACGGCCCCTGTCATTTTGATCCCAAACACGGCTGGATATCACATAGAGCTGAAAAGTCCCCGGTTTCTCGAACCGAATCCATTCGTTGATTTCAAACTCTATTGTCCATGGTGTCGTATCAAGAACTCTGGGAAGTCCGCTCAAACCACCGCAGATGCCTCCGAAAAAGGGCGGTCCCCAGAAATAATTCTGCACGGGATCAACCGCATTCTCTGCCGGGGATACCAGGTATCTCTCTTCAAATAAGCGTCCACTGCGGTCATATTCGCGAATCTCAACCTGATAGGTATCCGGCTTGTCGCTCGTGAAAGCCAGTTCCAGGCGAATGATCTCCCCCTTGTGAAATTGTTTTTTCCCGTCAACAAGGCGGATCTGGAGGGTCACTCCCTCCGGGTTCTTGGCAATGGCTTCTTTGTGCCCGGTCACGAAATCATCGTCCGCGGAAGAGCAGCTGGCGTTCAACAGCAGGGTCAGCGTGCCAAGAAGCAGAAACGCGATTCGGATGGTTTGGCTGAGGATTTGACGGTGCATGGTAGTTCCCCGTTTATGTCGAATGTCCCCGCGCGGGCGATTTCGGCGTTCTCCCGTGCTTTTCATCAGGAGAGTAGCACAGCCCGACAGTGAGTGTCATCTACTCAAGGAAGCATAGGTCCTATTCGTTCCATGAAACGGCAAGTCCTTATTTCTCAGGGGATTATTAAACAGCGGAGGGGGTGGGATTCGAACCCACGGAACCACTTTTGGCAGTTCAACCGCTTTCGAGGCGGTCGCCTTCAACCGTCTCGGCCACCCCTCCGATCAGGTTTTCGCCCCCTCTCCCTCCGGGAGAGGGTTGGGGTGAGGGAAATTCCTACTCCGATTTATTGTCAAATATCGGGCCGCTTCGCAGCCTGTCGAAAAATTCTTTCATTACCGCCGCGCATTCGTCGGCAAGAACTCCTTCCACAACCTCCACACGATGATTCAGACGCTCATCTTGCGGGATTTGGTACAAACTTACAACCGCACCCGCCTTGGCATCTCGCGCCCCAAATACCAAGCGTCGGATTCGTGACCAGACAACCGCCCCGGCGCACATCACGCACGGCTCGATAGTCACATACAGGTCACAGTTTTCCAGCCGCCAGCATCGAAGATTCTGCCCCACCTCTCTCAGGGCCACAATTTCTGCATGAGCGGTCGGGTCTCCGGTTTCTTCGCGGCGGTTCCTTCCCCGTCCGATGATCTCTCCACCCCGAACAACCACCGCACCGATGGGAACCTCATCCTGCGCTGCCGCATCCCGCGCCAGTGACAGGCATTGCCGCATCCAGAAGTCATCCCCTGTCATGGGGATGTTACCAAGGTTCTCACGCGCGATAGGACCTCACCGCCTCTTCCACGGTTGGGTAGGTTTCCAGGAGCTGGTTGCGCCGGATCG
>JAKPRU010000561.1 GCA_029557025.1 Candidatus Omnitrophota bacterium
CCGATGGAGGGCGGCAGGCCATGCACGGAGAGGTGGCTTGAGAATTGTCGCCAGGGCGATGCAGGACTTTCTTGAAACAGGAGTTTCCGGATCACGATAACGCGAATGACCCATAGGGTGTGCTTGCCTGCCGCGCCGCCAAGCCACACACTAACAATCTGTGCCAATTCGGTTGTGGACCCTGGATTGCAACCTGCGCCGGAATGATGGAATGCGGAGGTATGCAGGGTGGTGCCGGCATCTTGCCGGTGGTTCTTTTTTGAACCGGCAGGAGATTCTGTTACATCCCACTCGGGAATACGTAAAAGGAAAGTAAGTATGAACATGGAGAGAACACTTCTTTTTGTGAAACCGGACGGGGTCCGGCGGAAACTGGTCGGTGAAATCATCAGCCGTTGCGAGCGAAAAGGCTGGAGGCTGGTCGGCATGAAAATGATGCAGGTCACACGGGAACACGCGGAGAGGCACTATGCCGAGCATAAAGGCAAGCCGTTCTTCGAGGGGCTGATCGAATATGTCACCGGCGGGCCGATTGTTGCCATGGTCTGGGAAGGAAACGATGTGATTCCGATTCTTCGCATGATGATGGGGGCAACAAATCCGGTGAATGCTCAGCCCGGTACCATCCGGGGAGACTATGCCAATGATTTTACCCAGAACATTGTGCACGGCAGCGATTCCCCGGAAAGCGCTACGCGTGAGATACCCCTGTTTTTCGCCGATGAGGAATTGCACGGGGAATGACCCCGTCGGATTTTTCGCCCGCCGGGAAGCGTATCGCGCTCACGGGGCGTCGGGTGGAGAATGAATTCACCATCTACCCACCCCAATCTCCGTTTTGAGAATGCCTTGCACCACAGAAACGGGCGCACCGGAGTGCGCCCGTTGACATGCAATTCCCCGCTTTCCAGAGGATCAGGCCGAACCGCCGAGGCCGTCCTCGAACGAGGCCGTAGCGATCGGGAAGCACAGGTTTTCTTTGACATACTGCACACCGCCTTCGCTGGTGGCATCCAGATCACGATAGGCGCTTTCCGCCTCAACAACCAGCGGCGCAGTCTCTGTGCCCATAACCTTGCAGTAGCGGTCTTTGTACCCGATCTGGATCATCAGTTCTGTGAAACGCATCAGGTTGATATCGCCCGTATTCAGATCCGTGAATTGCATCCCTCGCTTCTGCCAATTGCCCTGGATGGCCCGCATGGGGATGTTCGGGCGGACAACATGGTTCTTGACATGGCAGCCAAAGCAGCGGTCCGCCACTTTCAGGAACCGGGTCTCCCAGCCCTCACCTTCCCAGCAGTGGGACGGATCGACATTAACGGCAAGGCATTTGTCGCCGTCGCAGGCATCCACCAGCATCCGAAAATCATCGGCGCACATCGCCCCCGTTCCCGGATGAATCTCATGGCAGAGATAGATTCCCAGGGAATTGGCTTTCTGGCGCAGTTTGGCGGTTTTCTTGACAAACCGCTCCAGACCTTCCTTGATTAAGTCATATCCCGGTCCGGCGAAGAAACCCCACGGATATCCCGTAGCGATTTCCCATCCGTATACGACACCCCAGAACATCGGAAGGATTTTTACTCCGAGCTCGGCCGCATAATCCATAAACCGGAGGAGGTAATCCTCGGCCCATTGTTCGATTTTCTCAGGACTCATTTTGGCCACTTCCGGCGAGAGAAACGGCCGCATGGTGACCGAACCGGTCCAGGCGGTGGTATGCACCCAGAAAACGCAGTGGGTGGAAATACCATCCAGTTTCAGCCCTCGTTTCGCAAAGGCATCTTTCACCTCGGCAATGGGCCGGAATCCATTGCCTTTATCAAACATATAGTTGGATGGCTGAGCGCCTTCCGCTCCGGCTTTCTGAGCAAAATCCAGAAATCCCTCAAATCCTTTTCCCCCGTGTTGACCACCCTCGAGACTGACGTGGAATAACCTTGGCATTGTTTCATTCTCCTTTCGACGAATCGTCCTGGTTTGACGTTTTTTTATCAGGTATTGCGCCGTACGCTCGGCAGGAAGACACCTTGCGGACCGGCAGCGGTTCCCTGTCCACTTTGGCCCACCTTTCGCGTTCTGTCTACCCTGGACCACCCATTCTCTTTCCGGTTGCGGTTGACTGAAAAGGAATCTCATGTTCCCATTGTCCGTTATCTTTGATCATCATCAAGATCAGAAAGTGAAAAACATGACCTCTAAGACAGTTTTCTTCCATGGGAATCGACAGGCACGGAGGCCTGTCCCACCGGTAGGCCAGGCGTCCCTGCCTGGCAGCTACCCGGTAGGCCAGGCGTCCCTGCCTGGCAAAGAAGGG
>JAKPRU010000567.1 GCA_029557025.1 Candidatus Omnitrophota bacterium
TTATTCCCGATAATTCTTCGATCTGTTCCCGCAGGCCTGTATTTCCAAATCAACGTGCCATCCTGCGCATTCAGGCAATACAGATTTCCATCATCCGAACCGGCGTAGAGTTTGCTGTCCACCACAGTCGGCGGCAGGCGCACGGGCGCATCGGTGCAATAGGACCAGCGTTCGTTGCCCGTGGAGGCATCCAGACAATAAATCCGGTCATCCGCGGATGAGCCGAAATAAACGCCGTCTTCTGCAGAGACCACATAATAAGCCCGGTCGAAGGTCACCCTGGGAGGCAGGTCAAAAAATTCCTGCCAGAAATCCTGCTTGGCGGGAGATTGATCCCAGGCGGGGCACGGTTCCTGATTCGGGGTGTAGGTCCATGCGTGGATCAGCGGCGGCTGGAGACGTTCGGATGTGATAGCGGTTCTCCGGTTATCATGCCGATAGGTGGGCCAGTTTTCGGCAGCACACACGCCGCAAGTTATCAGGAAACAGCATGTCACCCAAATCCTCAATGCGGCAACAGAGTCGTTCATTCGATCATCTCCTCAAGGGCGATTCTTTCCGATAGAATGACCGAGCTCAATCTACTCAAATTCGGTCTTCGAGGTCAAGGATGTTTCACGACAATAGCGGACAGAGTGAACCGGATTAAAAATTAAAAATCGAAGAAAAGGCGCTGAAGGGGGTGGACAGATAGATAGCGAAGAACATGAATGCCCGCGAAAGATTTGCCGCATATCTTGAAGGTCGTCCGGTGGATCGCCTGCCCCGGATTGAGTCGAAGTTTGCGGATGATACGGTGGAGTTGTGGCGCGCCGAAGGATATCTCGACAAGCGTCCGCCGGAGGAGTTTTTTGACCTGGATCGGCATGAATCCGTGCCCATCCAGGTTCGGAAATTCGACCCTCCTGAAGATCCCCGCACAATCTGGCCCTCGCCTGAAACCTGGTACGATGCCGCCGACTCACGCCGGTTCCCGGCGAATTGGTCTGCATGGTGCAAGGAAGCGGCGAAACGGGACCATCTGATCAGTTTCGAGCCGTGGCCGGAGGGAATGTTTCAGATCCTGGGGATTCGCAACTACCGCAGTTTTGTGCCGGTCATTCTTTTTCTGATGGATGAACCGGAACGAGTCCGGTACATTCTGGATTTCTATACGGAATACCTCGAGGAACTGATCGACCGGGTTTGTGCGGGTGTGAAACCGGACTATGCGATTCTCTATGAGCCGATTGCCTCCAACTCCGGTCTCGTGATTTCGCCCGAAATGGCACGCCGATTTCTGGCGCCGTGTTATCGACGGATTTGCGCGCGATTGGAAAGGCATGGAATTCAACACCGGTTTGCATGGTCATGCGGCCATATTCTGCCGCTGATTCCACTGTGGGTGGATTGCGGGATCAACGGCATGTTTATAGATCAGGCGTGTGCGGCGGGAGTGGATTACCTGCAAGTCCGCAAAGAATATGGGCCTGATCTTGCTTTGCTGGGCGGGATTGATAACCGCACACTACGTCAGGGTGAGCAGGCGATGATCCGGGAATTGCAGCGCAAGGTTCCGCCACTGCTGGAGTCAGGACGGTATATTCCCGGCCTGGATGATACGGTTCGGGTCGATATTCCTTTTCAGCGGTTTGAGAAGTACCGGGAGTGGCTGTTGGGGACGGTGGAGTAGATTCAACCCCCACCTGGCTTCCCCCGATCTTCGGGGGAGGGAGATTCGGAGACTTCTGAGACAGACCTTCAGGGCTGTTACACCCCGGCCATTTCGAGGACATCCAGGATGCGCTCGTACTTGCCGAATGGGGGGAAAATGTACGCGCCACGGACCTGCGGAAGGCGACGGGCCTCGCGGAGAACCTCGGCGGCGATCTGGAGACCCTCGTTGCGCTGGGCCTCTTTGGTTTGTGCCAGCCGCATCCGCTCGCGAATTTCCTCCGGGACCTGCATCCCGGGGACCTCATTGTGTAGAAACTCCGCGTTTTTGTAGCTCGCCAGGGGAAGAATCCCGACAAAAAACGGAATGGCGCGAACGTGAGCAGTCCTTCTCAGG
>JAKPRU010000589.1 GCA_029557025.1 Candidatus Omnitrophota bacterium
AAATAAGGCGGTCGCAGATGTTTTTCCGAATACGTAGAGTACACTTCCTCTACGGTTCGATCGACAAATTCTCTCAGTTGGGGTGAGAACGAATCATACTGCCGTCGCTGGTCGAACACGCTGCCGACAAATGAAACGTCACACATCAGGTCCTCACGCGGAGGAGCCGGTTCAAGGAAATCGGCGGCCCAGGGAATGTACAGGGCATGTTGCGCTCCCCAGGATTTCACGGTGTCGGTATGCTCGCGATCGTAACAGATGAGGATATCCCAGGAGGTCAGGTCGCGAAGGGTCCAATCGCCGATCTCCCGCCAGTAATCGGGGATATCGACATACCACAGGATTTTCGGGATGCGCATCTTCTCCCAGAGAGGGGTTCGCATGTGGAAGTCCATGGGGAGATTGACATTCAGCAGGAAATCCGGGTCTGCGGTCATCAGGTCCACAAAGGGCCGGATGGGAGGCTGGTAGCCCTGGATATCCGCCGGAATGGACAGAGTTTTCACGCCGCACTGTGTCATGCCCCGGATTACGGACTCCACGGAGACTCTCAGCAGCCAGGAGGCTTCGTTGCGGGGCACATAGGACGCCATCTTCTGAAACGGATTTTCGGGGGGCACGCGACGAGCGATCCCGACCAGGCATTCGCGAATCCACCGGACAAGGAGATCCTTCTGTTCCTGTTCGATCCATCGAGCCAATTCATGATAGCCGGGAACGACCGTAGCGTCCTCACCATGGGGAACCAGGAGCGTGCAATCGCCCACCCCGAACAGTTTCTTTTCCATCAGCAGACCTTCGATTTCAGCGCGCGTATCGGGTCCGGTGGCCCAGAACACGTTGCCGGATGAGATCAACGAAGAGAGGTCATAGAAGAAACTTGCCGCATACAAAAGCCCCGGGACCGGTTCGATAATCAGCCAGCCTTTCTGCTGATCCTGTTCGATTCTCTTCGCCAGCGAGGTGACCGCCCATCCCGCGAGCGATCCCACGAGGACGATGAATTTGGACTGGTCTTGAGTGGATTCATCAACCTGGCGTACGAACTCCTTGAAGGTGTCCGGTGTAACACGGACACGGAGTTTTGCGCCGCGCCGGTTCGGGGCGGGGCAGGATACGATGGTTCCACCGGACTCCAGGAGAGTAACCTCGATCTTTTCGGGGCGGACCTGTGTGGAGAGCCGTTCCGCGATGTGAGGATATAAGTCTCTCCATAAAGCCATATTGGTTTCGAGGTGCGGAGATTGGATGTTGGAGAGAGGGACGGTAGTCATGGTTTACAGGGGGCAGGCAGGTTCAACCCCCTCTGTATCTCTCCCAATCTTGGGGGGAGAAGGTTGCGGATTATATGCGCCTCGGCAGGAATCTCGCCTTCCCTGATTCAGCGACTTCGCTTCCATTTGTCCAGGAAAATCCTTCCATCATATTCGGCATCGGTAACCTGTCGCGCGGCCTCGATGCAGAAATCCGGGTTGTTGTCGATCCCGATCCATCGGCGGCCCAGTTTTTGGGCGGCGATACAGGTTGCGCCGGTTCCGCAGAACGGGTCCAGGACGATATCTCCCGCAAAGTGAGTGTTCTCGTCCCGAAATGCCTTGAAAGTATACAGCCCAATCAGACGGTTGGGCAGAGATTGCGGGAACGGCGCCGGATGCCCCGTCCGCTGCACATCCTCCGGGTAGAGATACCATACCTGCCGCGTGAGATCCATCCACTCGGTCTCGGTAAGGCGGCTCGCCTCTTTCACAACAGCGGGCATCCGGCGCGGCGGACCATCTTTCACAAAAACGCTGATGAACTCAACGGTGTTCTGCTCATAGAGGTTTGGTGGATATGGGTATGAGCCGAACATTTTCTCCGTGGTCTGTTTCTGCCAGACATAGAGGCTGAATCGCTCCAGGCGGAGGTTGGAGAGGATGGTCGCCTCAATATCCGCACTCAGATTCTTGATCTGACGGGTGTGGCGGTTGCCGAGAACGGACTTGGAGATCGGCATGACAGGCGTATTGATGCAGAGTTTCCCGTTCGGGATGAGGACCCGTTCACATTGCGCCCAGACCTTGAGGAGCTGGTTTAAGTATTCATCGTAATCACACTGTCCGAGCTGACCGGGGACACCATAATCTACAACATTCCAATACGGGGGGCTGGTGACGATGAGATGGATCGAGCGGTCATCCAGCCGGGAAAGACCATCGACTGCATCCATGCACAGAATGCGGCCTGTGAGGTTACCGGTACCGGAATGCGCATCCGAATTGGGGATGATGATGGGAAGCGCTTTGAGGGATTCGGGGGGAATAGTGGAATGCCCCGGGATATATTCGCGCAGGGCGGGGCGATCCCCGGAAGGTTTGCGCAGGCGGATGTGGCCGGCCTGTTTGTTGCAAATCCGGTTGCGTTTCAGTTTCTTTGCGGGATTGGGGATCGAGGAACCGGACATTGTGAATGCGGTGGACAGGG
>JAKPRU010000595.1 GCA_029557025.1 Candidatus Omnitrophota bacterium
CGGCATATATGGCAGACAGTTTGCTGAAACTCTATGCCGCGACTGGCGAGAAAAAGTACTTCCGCGCCGCTGAAGAGATCGCGGGCACACTGAGAAAACTACAGGGAAAAGACGGCAACTGGCCGTTTCGCATCAATCCAAAAACGGGGGAAATCAAAGAGGGGTACACGTGCAGCCAACTCTGGTATGTCTGGTTTTTCCGACATCTGGCCGCGTTCACAGACAACAAAGAGGATGTGGAACGGAGTAAGAAGGCCTTTCAGTGGCTCATGAAAGGTCCCATTAAAGACAACAAGTGGATCGGCCTCTATGGCGATGTGGTCAGCGGCGCGGAATCCTACGACCAATGGGTGGCGCTTGAAACGGCAATGGAATTACTGGATCGGCGGAATGAATTCACCGGTGCGGTTCGATTGGCGAAAAACATCCTGGAATACGTAGAAGAAACCCTGCTGGTCGATTATGGACTGCATCCCGCCGTACCCGGCGTTGTTGAGCAGAGCGGCTACGGAGTTGTTTTGACCCATCATCAACTGCGCCTGGCCGAAATGTATGCGAAGCTGTTCGAGGCGACGGGGAATGCGGTGTACAAGCGAAAGGCTATCGAGGCGGCAAACTCGGTAACATGGTGCCTAATGTCCGACGGCAAAATGCGTCTTGGATTCTGGGATCACGCCTCGTGTTGCTTGCTGGTCCTTTGCTACAACACGCAATTCTCGAGAATTATGTCCTGTATACCCGAAACTGCGCCTTGCGGCGAAACGCATATTCTTCAGAACACCGCCGACATAACAACTATTTTCTATCAACCCAAAGAAGTCGCCTATGAAACACTGCGACGCGGCGAAGAAATCCTCATTGTTCAATCCAGGCCGAAAGCAGTTCTCGCAGAGGAAACACCTTTGAGAGAAATTCCAGACTGGCGGTTTGGGGAGACAGGCTGGTGGTACGATTCGACTACCGGCCTGTTAAAGGTCCGTCATCAGGGATGCAAAATCGCAATCCGGTTTTAGGCCGGTGTCGACATCCGACCAATTCCGGAAAACAGCTTTTTGTAGAAATGTTATTTAGAGAACAACACCATCCATGAGGTCCGTGGAAGGGAGGTGATCCGATAGACTACGCAGCACCGTTCGGTTCGTTGAAGTAGAGCAAGGAAACCATTCAAGTTGAGCGACAGTTTTATCGGTAGAAAGGACGGAATCTGAGAATGAGGAAACACATTCGGCTAACTCCAGGAACAGGTCGTTTCCTGTTGATTGCAGCATGTGCATTCACGCTGTTGCCCACGGGGGCGTGGGCCTGGTCACTTGCGGCAATCAGCAGCAACGGGAATATTCTGGCTTTCGATTACAGCCCCGCGAGCGGTTTTACCCTGGCTCCGGGCGGAACGCGTGCCGCCGGAAGTGCCCCGATTGACGTCAGCGTAGGGAAAGCCTCCGGGGGGAATGATGTAGAGATTGTGGTGCTTCGCGATGGCGGAGCTGGAAATGATATGATCGATGTGTATCGGTTCGCGGGTGGGCAGTGGACTCTGGTTGCATCCGGGAATTGCGGTGTGACAGATGCAAAGGCAATCGGTGTCACCATGACTCACCTGGGTACGGAAACACCGATTATTGCTGTGCTGATCGATAATGGAGCTGATGCAGACACCTTCGCCGGATTCGAAGTTTCGGGCAGCGGATTAGCCGTGGTCCAGGAACCGGCCGCATTCGGCGGAAGTTTCGCCGGGGATTACTCGGGATTCTCGGCAGGACAGATTGAGCAGATCGGCGCCGGTCCGCCGATGGGCGGTGATCCGGAAAAATTGAATGTAGCGTTTGGCCGCATTCTGCCGGATGGACGAAACGCAATCACGTATGCCCAGTTCCGTCCCCTGCACATTTCACCCGTTTATCTGACCCCGCGCGGTGATCGCACCGATCCGGCCGAAGCCATCGGCGCGACCAGCCTCGACTTCGGTAATTTCGGCGAGTATCCCGCTGATCCGCCGGACTACATCGTAGGGGCAGGCGGAAATTACGCGGAAAACATTGTCGCTTGGTGGACCGTTCCCCAGGGAAAGGGCGATCAGGGCGCAATGGGCCGAAACGATGTCGGTGAGCCGGTCATCGATGTCACCGGAATGAATCTCGATGCAGACGCATTAGATGAGATCGCTTACCTCACGGCCGGCAAGATTGGTACGCTGATACCGACCGGCCAGGAAGGCCCCATGGATGTAGGACCGAGCACCGTCAATGTATACCAGATCATTAAAATCGACGGTATTCGGGCAGGCGAACGAGGCGTTTCTTCAGTAGACAATTGGGAACGGCTTCGATACTGAGTGCTATCAGACTATTAGCGACGAAAAGAGAATCTGCAGGCTGCCTTGTTGCAGCCTGCAGATCTCTCCGAATCCCGTCTCTATAGGATGCAAAGCAAACGCCCGACAGGAAAGGACGGAATTATGAAAACGCCATTCCGAGCAAAACAATCCAAGCACCTGTGTTACTTTGTTTTGTTATTAACTTGTCTCATTGTCGGAATACCGACCGGCGGTTGGTGCTGGTCTTTGGCGGGGATCTCCAGCGATGGAAACATTGTGTTGTTTGACTACAACACCACGACGGGGTTTGCGCCGGTACCCTGTGGTACTCGTTCCGCAGGAAGCGCCCCAATAGATGTCAGTGTGGGAAAAGCCTACGGCACAAGTTACTTCCAAATTGTGGTACTCCGGGACGGCGGTGACGGAAACGATATTATTGATGTGTACATCTTTGAGAAAGGGGCCTGGTCACTTATTGCAAGGGGCGACTGTGGAGTGCCGGATGCAAAGGCTATCGGTGTTACTCACACGCATTTAGGCGAAGAAACCCCGATTATCGCAATCCTGATCGATAATGGGGAAGATCCAGATTCGTTCGCGGGATTTGAGGTAACCGATGCCGGCGGGCTGTCCCTGGTCCAGGAACCCACAGCGTTCGGCGGCGTTTTCGCCGGGGAATATTCCGGTTTTTCCGCCGGGCAGATCGAACAGACGGGCGCTGGCCCGGCCATGGGGGGTGATCCGGAAAAACTGAACGTTGCCATGGGCGCAATCCTCGGCGATGGGCGAAATGTAATTGCCTACGCGCAATTCAGGCCGCTTCATCTTTCCCCGGTCTATCTGACCCCCGCCGGGGATCCGACCAACGCCCGCGGACAGGTCACGGGGGCGCTTTGCCTGGACTTCGGTATTTTCGATGAGTTTGCCATGGACCCGCCCGATCAGATTGCCGGCGGTCCGGGCAATGAGGCATCTACCATCGTCGCTTGGTGGAGCATCCCCCAGGGATTCGGGGATTTCGGCCCGCAAGGATTCTATGACGCCGGAGAGGACGTCATCGATGTAACGGCCATGCAGCTCGATACCGACGAGACGGATGAAATCGTCTACCTTTCCGCAGGAAGAATCGGCGCGCTGGACGTCAACCCGGAAGCAGAACCCGCGCAAGGTCTGATTCCCGGTCCTACAAACAACAATACGTGGAATTTGATAAAGATCGACGGCAAACGCGCCGGAGAGGAAACAGTGGTAAATATCTCCGATTGGGTACGCCGGTAGACGATAACGGATACGGTTGCGGGATTCCGCCG
>JAKPRU010000613.1 GCA_029557025.1 Candidatus Omnitrophota bacterium
AATACGGGAAGGTCGATGAGACCCGACTGATGGAAATGATCAAGCGGCCAGTGTCGATGAAAAGCAACTTGCACTGCGCAATCTTCCACCCCGCAACGGCCGAGGCCTGGGTGGCTCATGCGGCGAGCGACGGCGCACCGGCCTGCGATCAAACCTATCACCATTACGTGCTGGAGCCGCCATCTGCCAATTGAAGGGTATTGTATAATCCACAGTAGGAGGGACACGGCATGGCGTGTCCCTGCGGTCATATCCCCGGCCTCTTCTCTCTTTCTCCCGCCGGGAGACGGTCGGGGGGAGAGATTCGGATTTGCGGGCGGCTGCTAAGGCGACCCAAAAAACCATTACTCCGACCCTCTCCCGCAGGTAGAGGGGAAGAAACATGTGACGAGTTTCCTGTCTATCAACAGGAAATGGAACGCGTGAGGATCTTTGCAAACACATTTCGGTTACAGGACACCCAAAATCTCCGGAGGTTCCCGAATGACCCATTGTCCCCCATCCGCCGATCCGATTGACGCCATTTACGACCGATATCGCGACGCCCAGGTGCTGTTTACAGGCAGCCGGCTTGGTGTGTTCTCTACCCTTGCACGCAAGGCAATGACCGCCGACGAACTAGCCGTCGCTATCCAGGCCAGTCCGCGCGGCACACGGATTTTGTGCGACGCGCTCGTTTCCCTTGAACTGTTGGAGAAAAACGGAACCGTCTATCGTAACAGCGCCGTGGCATTGCAATATCTAACGGATGACGCCCCCACTCCGAGATCGGCTATTTTGCGTCACTCCGCACGGCTATACGAACGATGGGCCGGGCTTTCCCACGCCGTCAAAACAGGACAGCGGGTTCCCGAAACGTGGATATCCCCGGAACTCCGTGAAGACGAGCGGGAACACGCACTGGCCATGGCCGACGTCGCCCGATCCAGCGCACAGGAAGCCGCGGAACATTTGGATCTTACGGATGTAAAAAGCCTGATCGATATCGGCTGCGGACCGGGACTCTATTCTATTGAATTCGCCCGCCGAAATCCGCTGCTTCATGCCACCCTGTTCGATAACGAGAAAACGCTTGAAATCGCCAGGCATAATGTCGAACAGGCGGGTCTCGAAGAACGGATCCATTACCAGGTCGGCGATATTCTAACCGATGAACTCCGGGGGAAATTCGATTTTGTTTTCATCTCCAATCTCATTCACAGTTTTTCATTCGATCAGAATGCCGCTATGGTCCGCAAATGTGCGGCATCACTGAAATCGCGCGGACGGATCTGTATCAAGGATTTCCTATTGAATCCCGACCGATCCGGGCCGAAATGGCAGGCTCTTTTTGCGGTCAATATGCTGGTCAACACGGAATATGGAGATTGCTACACGTTGGAAGAAATTCAACAGTGGTTCCGTGACGCGGATATGGACTTCGTGGAAGACATCGAAATCGGCAACCATTCCTGTATGGTAATCGGGCAGAAAAAGTAATTGTCGGCGGAATTTCACCCCTCTATCTCGAATTGCCCGTTTTCCCAGGCTTTTGTAAAATCTTCCAGTGATCCTTCGAAGAAAATCAGTTTGCCGTGAATGCGCGCGGATTGACCGGGTTCCAGGTCCGGGAAGAACGGATCTGCGTGCATACAG
>JAKPRU010000629.1 GCA_029557025.1 Candidatus Omnitrophota bacterium
CGGTCGGTCGAAAAATGCTCAGGTACGATAAGTATACAAAAGGTGTGTCGCATAAGGCTACGAAGACCTTCACCAAATAAGTGAACAGGATCATGTCGAAGAGATTATACCCTGCGCCTGCAAATGCCAGTGTGGAAAAGACGACGGTGTCCACCAGCTGCGCAGTCATGGTGGCGACATTATTTCGGAGCCAGAGATATTTCGATTCGGTCGAGTTTCGGATGGCGTGAAACAGGACAATATCGAGATTCTGGGCAATGAGATAGGAAACCATGGATGAAGCAACGATGCGGGGAACAAAGCCGAAAAGGACCTCCATGGGTTCATGGGCGAAGTCTCGATGATTCGGATGGTACCAGAGGGCGAATTGGGTGATGGCGAGAAAGAACAGGGAGGTGAAGAATCCGATCATGACGGCATCATGGGACAGGCGGCGGGAACGGTGTTCGGAGATGAGATCCGTGGCGACGAAAATGTTCGCGTAAAGGACATTTCCGCCGGTGATCTCGAATCCGAACAGGTTGAACTGCTTGATGACAAACAGGTTCATCACTACCGCCATGACCGAGACGAGCGCCACGAGATAGGCATATCCGAGCCGGTTGGCAATCAGGACGCAGGTGAAACAGAAGATCATTTGCAGGAAGAAGATGGTTTCGTTGGACATTGTTCAACGGATCAGCGGCTGGTCGCGAAACGGGTCATCGGGTCGCGCTTTCTGTGACGGGCGAAGCGTCCCCTGATGGCACAGGAAGCAATCGACCGGTTTTGGTTCCGCGATATCGCCGGGGTATGCCTCCTGGAGCAGTATTCGATTCAGGCGCACCAATTCCTCACCGTCGGGATTCGTGTTTAAGAGTTGTTCCGTTTCCGGACGGAGTGTTACGCCGGCGAACCGCTCCTTGTGATAGAGGCGACCGCTGCGGATTACCTGATTCAATTCATCCAGCAGCAATTCCTCAAAGGGTGTGGGCAGAAGCTCGGCGCCGTCATAGTCATTGAGATACTGGATCAGTTCATCGGAGAAACATTTTCGGAGATATTTCGAGACCGGATCGGTTGCCTCTCTCAGTTTCTTTACGAACCGGCCGGGATTGGTCAGGTCGATGGGACGGATGGGGGTTGCGCCGATAGCTTTTTTCAGATTCGGATCGTTTTTAATGTACTCATTCAGGTTTAGAACCATCCGCATCATGCTTCGTGCGGCATTCTTATGGATGTTGCGGTCGGCTTTCAGTTCATCCACCGAAAAGTCATCCAGATTATGACAGTGGACACAGGAGACTCCGAGCGATTTTTGAACGGCCTGCATATAGACCACCAGGATAAACGGATCATCGTAAAGCAGGACCTGGAGGTTCTTTCCGGCACTCCCGACCTTCTTGGCGGGGGCCGGTCCGGCAGGGGGAGATGTGGGATTTTGGTCCGCCGCAAGGAAGAGCAGACTGAACGCCACGAGGGGTATAAGAGACGAGCGGGGATCGGAGTGCATTTGAAACCTCTCATCACAGATGCGTTAAGGCACTGTATCGTAAGGACTTGCCGGTGTCAAATCCGAGGGCGTGTCAAGTTCATTCCGGTATGGTTTATCTAAGATCGTCACTTGACGCTATGGACCCGTAGCGTTAAATATCGGAGTTCTATGGAAATTTTCCGGGAAGGCGTGACCCTGGATCAGGCAGGGTCGTTCAGCGTTTCTTGGGAATTCCCAATTTCCCGTTCAGACAGGCCGGTTTCTGACGCGGATATGCCGATTCGGAGGGATCCGTCATGCCGACGGATCAACGGGCATCAGCGGAACCAGGAACAAGGCAAGGAATTGAGTTCTTCAGAGACTCAAGGAGGAAAATGGTATCGTGATCACGGTGGAGAATCTGACAAAGACATACGGTCAAGTTCGTGCGCTGGACAAGGTCTCCTTCCAGGTGGAAGAGGGCGAGGTTCTGGGGTTTCTCGGTCCGAACGGGGCCGGGAAAACGACGGCGATGCGGATCA
>JAKPRU010000645.1 GCA_029557025.1 Candidatus Omnitrophota bacterium
CGTGAATTCTCAATTCCCCCTCTTGCGCCCTTGACCGGAAACAGTCCGCTGGTGAAACTGAAAGCGTGGTTCAATCTATGACCACCGCAGGAATGCGCAAGACGCACCCCGATGCAGGGATTTACCATGATCGAAATGACCTTTTTCGAGTTGCGCCTGGACGAAACCGGCGCGGACCAGATCATCATCCTCAAAGAAAAGGACGGCGACCGCCTCATGCCGATCCTGATCGGTTATTACGAGGCCCAATCCATCCATTTGGCAATCAATGACGTGCAGGTCCAGCGGCCCCTCACCCACGATCTGATCGTGAACATCATTGATGCGCTCAACGCACGAATTATCCGGATTCTTATCAATCAACTCCTCGAATCGACATTCTATGCGCGGATCTTTTTTGAAACACCCACCGGCCCGGTGGATGTCGATTCGCGTCCGAGCGATGCCATCGCCATCGCCCTTCGCACTAATGTCCCGATCTTTGTCGCGGAGGAAGTGTTGGAACAGGTTGCTCGATAAGTCCGACCGAAGACACTCCGAGCCGTCCGCGTCTATCGTGTACTCATTCCACGATCAATACACCGTGGATATGCAGATTCGGGATTGTTGCGGTGACCATTCCATCCTTCCAGGACCATCGGATTTTCCCGCCGTCGGGAACCCATGAAATCGCCTTCGGCTTCCCTTCCGTCCGAATCTTTACACCAATCGGTCCGACTTCAGGAATAAAGTCAATAATTCCGTACCGGTCAACATGCGGCGCGTTCGCTACGTTCAACAGATGAACACTCAATCGCCCGTCTCGTGTCCGCCGCAAAGCCACATCAATACACGGCGGCCCATCAATTTCCACAGCCGGATTCTCAAACAGCGGATCGACTATTTCCCGAACACACTCGCGCAAATATGGATGATGGCTTCGGAAGAAATCCAACGCGAGAGGACCATAGACAGCACCGATTTTCCCTTTGCCGAACGGAACGACTGTCGATGCTACCTCACCGTCTTTCCGCGTATCCCGGGTCGGATAGCGATACCCGACCGCCACCGCTTCCGTGGGGACTACTTTCTGCCAAATCCCGCTCGCATTGGCAATCCCCACAATCCCTCCGATTGCCGCATTACATGCCAATTCCGCGCGGACCTCTTTCGGCTCTCCCTCGAAGGTCACACCCAAATGCGGCTCAAACAATCTCGCGCATTTTTCGCCCATCAACAGAAGACTCCCCCCATTTTCTACATACCGCAGTAATGTATTCTTGAAGTCCTCCGGGAGCTTGTAGCAATCCGGAACGATTACTAATGGAAACTCGCTTAAACGAGGCTCCAATTGGTACTCCGCCAATACATCAACGGAATAATGCAACTCCAACAGCGCGTGCAGCGCGCCCTCCAATTCGTCATAGCATCCCCACGGCGAAAACACGTTATCCGAACGATCCCATATCGTCTCCGCCGAGAGCAACACCGCAACTTGTGGAACCGTCCTACTCTTAAAACCGGCTTCCTTCCTCTCACGGCAGAAGTCCGACACCTGCCCCAGTGTTTCAATCATCGCATCCGGAAGATACCCGGACCGCGTCGGATTATTATAGATTTGAAACCCACCTCCCTGCATCAACACCACGGCGGATTCCTGCTGTAGATGGATCGGCGTTTTCAGGCTCCAATCCAACTTTTGGCCTTTATCGAATCCCCACGCCATCAAATCCCAGGGCATTCCTGTACTGGCCAGGTATCGCGCCTCCACCCTGGCGCGATCGACGGAGAGACCCGGCGAATAATCCCCGGACAGGTAATCTAATTTCGCACGGACCGGCAGGGGAGCCAGGGTCGAGTACATCCAGTTACTTGTAATCTGCAAATTCGGTCGGAACGCATGAAGTGCATCTACCCAACGGCATAGATAATCTTCATAATGGCGTCGATGAAACATCTTCCACTCCAGCCAATTCGGCTCAGAACGGTCTCTCGGAGCGGTATCGAGGCCCGTTTCTTTTTTCCACGCTTCCAGCGCGGCGGGAGAATAGTCCAGTTTAGTTGCCCAACATTCTCCATCTACCCATAATCCGTCGAGATCGTACTTGGATACCACTTCCTTCAGCTGCGGTATCAATAATTCATCAATGTACCGCCCGAAGACACTCGTCGCATTCGGATCGACTTTCCCCTCCGCGTCGAGCCGCGCCCATTCGGGATGGTGCTCCACGGCCACACTGTCCCACACACCGGAGTAATGGATATAAAGACCGACACCGTGCTCCTTTGTCACTTTCCGCCAGATAGCCAATGAATCCTTCACGATTCCCGGCGACGGCCAGCCAATCTCGGTTGGATAGCCCGTATATCCCGCGTGTCCCTTGCAGTCATATTGCACATAATCCGGCCGAACCCTCGTGAGTAATCGATCAATCATATCCTCCGTGATGTCGGCTCCGAGAGACGTATCATTCTTATTCGGATGCAAATCGAAATGCAATCCGAAAAAGGCATCTCTCCTCGGAACGGGACGCTTCTCCGCCTCGCAATGAATGGACATATTCATCACAACAATCAGGCCGATTGAGACAATAAACCGAAACATGGTATTCTCCTTTCACTTTTAACGATTCTATATCCTCCGGACCTTCCTGCCTTTTATCGTTTTCGGAATAGCCGACAAGCCCGAACAGAGATGGGGCAACATAAACATAAAACTGCCGGAGCTTCTATTTTGCCGGTTTTTGAGCGCCACGGTCATCTCCACAATCGCTACTCTCACGGAAATCAATTGAACGGGCGCGGTACATTCCGATTCCCCACCGTCCCTTTTCCGTAGCAACTGCCCATGCAGGTTCAGACAGATACCCATACCCGAATGGTCGCCGAAACACAGCACTGTTCGCTTCTCCGATCGAATAACAGCGGGAATCCCACGCCCCCATGTCGTTCCCGCACCGAGGATGTCCTCCCTTACAATCCTCAACTCCGGACTCCGCCTCCGTACATGTCCCTCCAGGAACATTACATTCTTTTTCCCGCGAATATGATATCTTATCACATCCTTATGTCCCTTCGCCGGATTGTATAATGTTCCAGTACATCCATATTCACATTCGGCCTGCCGCGATGTTCCTGCGACACATTGATGATTCCGGCTACAACCTCGATGGGCGGTGAAATGATATCCTCCACGAACCATCGGCTACTGGCTTCCACATCCGTCGGATAAGTACAATTCGGCAATAAGGCCAGATACAGCGCATGAACGGCAGCGATCCCGAGCTCCGGCATCGTGCCCACCCAGTTTGGAATACCCCGATTCATACAGAGGTCATGTATTCGCTTTGCCCTGCCAATTCCACCGACACGCTGGATTTTGATATTGACTATCCGACATGCCTGCCTATCGATACACTGGCGTACGGCCTCCTCATCATAGGCACTTTCATCAATACAAATCGGCGTGCAAATCCGCGACTGTAATTTCGCGAGTCCGTCCCAATTCATTTTCGCGAACGGCTGCTCGACCATTATCAATCCCATTTTGTCGATCTCGTCGAAGATCGGGAAATCCTCCTCTCCGTATGCCGCATTAGCATCTACCATCAGAGGAACACCTGCGAATGTCTCACGAACTATTCTCAACGGCTCGATATCCCAGCCCGGTTGGATTTTAATTTTCAACCGCTTATAGCCATCCGCCATGTACCGCCTGCACGCGCTGAGGAGTTCAGGGATACTCGAGCAGATTCCCACCGCCAACCCGGACTCAATGGGATGGAAATCCACACCCAATACATCGGTAAACGATCTGCTCTCCTCCTGTACCATCAAATCCCACAGGGCACCCTCCAGTCCGGCCCACGCGAACGGTTCCGAGATTCCCGTTGCGAGCATCTCCAAAACAAAGCCGGGGCGAAAATCCTTTCGTTCCATAAGAGCCGGGATTGCGTACTCCAAAAGGAAATCCCACGTCGATTCGGGCGTCTCACCGGAATAAAAGCCGCCCGACATGGGCGAGGCCTCCCCGAATGCCATGATACCGTCCCGCTCGATTTGAATCACAATGGATTCTTTCGCACTCACCTCGCCGGAACTGATACGGAACGCCTCCGTCATCGGAACGACAACATGAATAAGACTGATGCGATTCGCCATTGTTTATCTCTTTCGGACCCCGCAAAACATATCCTTTACTCCTGTGTTTGTTGCAGGATGACCGGCCTGCCGTCACGATCCGTAATCCGCAGGCTACCCGCCCATTCCCCGCCCGCATTCAGTACCTTCATTAGAATAACATTCTTTCCTTTAACGAGATGAACGAATACCTCGTCCTGGTCCGGCTCCCAAAGCCGCCCCCCCTCGTACTCATGAACCAGGCGACCGTTCAGCCAGCAAAATACATCATCATTGCTTCCGATTTTAAATAAGACGTCCCTTTCATTGTCGCTTTGAATCTCGGCATACAGGTAACTCCCGACCTCCCCATTGGTCCCAAGCGTCCGCTGCAAATCCACCATTCCAAGAGGATCGGTCACCGAGATCTTTTTCCAGGACATCTGCGTATCCTTTACCTGAACCGGAACAGCAACCCGGATAGGCTTGTCGACAGGAATCAGATCCCCCTGTAGCAATTCGGCCCGGCTCCCCACCGGACCAAGCACCCACCAGTGCACAATACATCCGTTCCTTCGGGCCATATCCGAAAGAACTTCCGTCGCACCGAGTGCGGTCAGCCGTTTGACTAATGGGAGCCGCAGCGTGCTGTCTGTCGAAGCCTGAGCGGCGGCAGCGCACAGCCGGATCGCCGCGTCTTTCTGCTGATTCCTCTCGAGGGCGAGCGAGACTCGAATCGCCGCTTCCGCGGCGGCATTCCTGATATCCTGATCCTCTTGCTCAAGCGCGGCCTGTAGGATGTCCTTAGAGGATCCGTTGCCGAACGATCCAAGCGCTTTGAGAGCCGCCATCCGCAGGTCTTTGTTCTCGCTCGCCGCCGCTTGGGTGACAGCCGGCAACGCTGTCTCATCCGCACGACTACCTAAAATCCCGACCCACATTGTCTGCACCTCCGCCGTTGCGTCATCCATCGCCCGGATCACCGCCTCTGTCGCACCCTCCCCGGGGATACGTGCCAGGGTCTCGGAAACGGCTTGTATAAGAGGCTCGTCCCTAGTCTGAACGGCCTCCCTCCCGATGGTAATCAATAACGGCGTCGCTTCCGTGATAGCCGAATCTTTTCGCTCCGCCAGTACCGAGACCAGCGCAGCCCGTTCTGCGCCCCTTGACCTGTTTAATGCATCGATAAGGATGCGAGTAACCCCTTCGCCAGGCATAAGCGCCAGTTGGTCACGCGCGGCCCCACTGAGTACCGGATCGGCACCCCCCAGCGACTCCAACAATTCCGGCATTGCTTTCTCACCACACGTATGAGCGAGGCCGCATAAGGCCGCACCTTTGACTAGCGAACAGGATGCCTCGTTCCAGAACCGGCGGTACACGGATTCCGCTCCCCGCCCATTGCCCCGCTCCGCCGCGGTCTCCGCCCAGTGCAGAAGCGCATCCATAGCGGCTTCTTTCTCCGCATCGGACCCACGTTCCCACATCCGCCACAGGGCTTTACCGGATCGCGAATCCCCCAGACGGCCCGCTGCCGCTATCGCCGTTAGCCGAACATTCAAATCCGTGTCCGAGAACGCCCTTACCACCGCCGAACTCACAGACGGGTCTTTCCGCGCCCCCAATGTCTTAACCAGGGCCACTTTCCATTGCGGTTCCTTCGCCTTTCCCAGTGCGTTAGCGATAGCCTTTGTGGCACTCGGATCGCGAATCCGCTCCAGCGCCCACCGCGCCATCTCCCGTT
>JAKPRU010000657.1 GCA_029557025.1 Candidatus Omnitrophota bacterium
TTGTGGCTGGCGGTGACATTTACCGCACCCCTGGCTCCCAGTTCGCGGACCATTATCCCCACCGTCGGGGTGGGGACCAGTCCCAGCCGAACCACATCGCACCCCTCCGCCATCAAGCCGGAAGCCACGGCTGCCTCAATCATCTGGCCGGACGGTCGCGCATCCCTGCCGATCACGACTGTACCCTTTCCCAGCAACCGTCCGAATGCCCGCGAAAGGCGCACGGCGCTTTCCACTGTGAGATCATCCCCTACGATACCTCTCGCCCCGGAAATCGTTATACGCGGCAGTTTCATACTCGATTTGCTCTCCCAAAATGAAAGGATGTGCTATAGTGATCTTCAACCGACCGAACCGGAAGTGCGGTCGGAATTCATTGTCATAACGGGATAATTCCGATGCCAAATACTATCCATTTCCTGTTCTGTCTTCACAACCATCAACCCGAAGGGAACTTTGAGCATGTTTTTGAGGAAGCCTATCAGAAGGCTTATCGGCCCATGTTGGAGACCATCGAACGGCATCCCGGGATTCGTCTGGCACAGCATTTTTCCGGTATCCTGCTGGAGTGGATCGACAACAAACACCCGGACTTCTGGGATCGATACCGCACCCTGGTCGAAACCGGGCGGGTGGAGTTTCTGACCGGCGGGTATTTCGAGCCGATTCTGCCCTCCATACCGGACCGGGACAAACTGGGTCAGATCGCCAAACTGACCGACACAATCAAGACCCGCCTGGGCTATGAACCGAAAGGACTGTGGGTGACCGAGCGGGTCTGGGAGCCGTATCTGCCCAAACCGCTGGAGGAAGCCGGTGTCCGGTATGTGCTGCTGGACGATGCACAATTCAAAATCAACGGACTCCAAGATGAACAACTCACCGGCTATTACAGCACGGAAGAGCAGGGTCATGTGATTTCCGTATTCCCCGTCAGCGAACGTCTGCGATACCTGATTCCATTTCATCCGCCCGAAGAAACTATTCAGTATTTGTTATCCTTCGCAGATCGTGGGGGCAAGCGAATGCTGATGATGGGGGATGACGGGGAGAAGTTCGGTATCTGGCCGGAGACCTACGACTCGGTTTATCGGCAGGGCTGGCTGGAGCGATTCTTCGGACTGCTGGAGCAATATAAAGAGCAGATCCATATCATTACCACCAGCGAATACCTGGAGCGATTCCCGGCGGTGGGGAATATCTATCTGCCGACAGCTTCCTATCGGGAGATGATGGAATGGGCCTTGGCGGCGGATGATGCGTATGAGCTGGAGGCCGCTTTTCACGACGAGCGGTACGCGGAGATCCGGCGCTTTCTGCGGGGAGGATTCTGGCGGAATTTTCTGGTGAAATATCCCGAATCCAACAACGCGCACAAAAAAATGCTGTGGGTCGGCGAAAAGATCGATAAGATTCCCAAAAATCGGAAAGTCTACCGGGAGGCCCTGGAAACGTTTTGGAGAGCGCAATGCAACTGCGCGTACTGGCATGGAGTATTCGGCGGACTTTATTTAAATTTCCTGCGCAGCGCGATTTATCGCAGCCTGATTGAAGCCGAGGACCTGGCCGATTCGGTGTTGCACGACAAAGACAAATGGGTGGAGGCAACCCGTGGGGATTTCCTTCGGTGCGGTAGCGATTGTGTCATTCTCGCGAATTCCGACGTGATGTACCACTTCGATGCCAGTTGTGGAGCGATGCTGTTTGAATTGGACTTGCGCAAGAAGCGGTTCAACCTGCTGAACACGCTCAGCCGTCGAAAGGAAGGATACCACCGGAAGATGCTGGAAGCGTCCTTGAAACCCAAGCCCGTGCCGGGTCAGGCGGCCTCCATTCACGATCTTGTCGTGCTGAAAGAGGAAGGACTTGAGAAGCACCTGCATTATGACTGGTATCGACGGAGCGCCGCCATCGATCACTTTTTCGACCGCACAACAACCATCAATTCATTTCGAACATGCGCCTATCGGGAACTGGGAGATTTCGTAAATCAGCCCTATCAATGCGAGGTCAAGAATAAAACAGACAAGGCGAAAGCGGTGTTTCAGCGGGATGGATGTCTTTGGCGGGACGGCAATCCGCAGAGCGTCCGGGTGGAAAAGAAGGTCATTCTCACGCCATCCGACATCGGTATCTCAGTGAAAATCACTATTCGGAACACCTCGGATCAACCGCTTGAGACCTGTTATGCTTCGGAGTGGGGTTTTGCCCTGAATGCGGGGCACACGTTCGACCGTTATTACGTCGTGCCGGGAAGAGATTTGGAGGATAAGAACCTGGATAGTGTCGGGGAGGTGCGGGATGCGACACAGGTGATCCTCGTGGAAGAGTGGGTGGGGATTGATGTAGACTTGTCATGGGATGCTCCGGCTGTTCTCTGGCGGTTTCCAATTGAAACAATCGCCAGTTCCGAGAGCGGATTCGAGCGCTGTTACCAGAGCAGTGTTGTCGTCCCCGTGTGGGACCTGTCGATTCAGCCGGGAGAAATCTGGTCGACCCAAATCACTCTTACAGTCAGGGATCGATAATGGACATAACCACAATTAAGGAACAATGGACCTGTCCCAAGTGCCGTTCGCGAGGATGCACAACCCAGGAAATGTCGCTCACGAAAGCGAGCCACAAGCTGGCGCTCCGCGCAGGGCATGAGAAGTATCTCGTGGTGACCTGCACGCTATGCGGCTATTCGGAACTCTACAATAGAAAAGTATTGGCGCGGATTGTAGAAAAAGTACTTATTGAAAATGCCGCTCCCATTGTCAAACAGGCCGATCTGATTAAGGGAGATCAATGAGATTTCGAACCGCATTTATTCTCATTGCCCTCGCTTGGTATTCAACGGCTATCGTTCAAGGCAAGCGGTGTGTGTTCCTTACGCTGGATACCTGCCGGGCGGATCGACTGAGCTGTTATGGCTCCCAAACCTCAAAGACACCGGCTCTCGATGAATTAGCCGTAAATGGTCTCTTGTTCGAGAATGCCCTTGTGACGGCCCCGCTGACATTGCCGTCCCATTGCTCTATTTTCACCGGAAATCTGCTTTCCCATCACCAGGTGCGAGACAACGCTTGGTATCGGTTGAAATCGACTGCGCCTACGCTGGCGGAGTTGCTTCAGAAAGCCGGTATACAAACAGGCGCGGTGATTGCGGCTTTTCCGCTGGAACGGCGGTTCGGGCTGGCCCGTGGATTCGACTTTTACGACGATATCTTCGCGCGAGAAGGGAAAAAGGGAGAGCCTTGGTATGGGCACCGGCCCGCTCGGTTTGAGCGATCCGGGTATGAGGTCACCGAGGTTGCGCTGCAATGGTTGCGTGAGAATGCCCTGGCCGGCAAACCGTTCTTCCTGTGGGTCCACTACTTTGATCCGCATACTCCCTACGAGCCGCCATCCCCGTTCAAGGAACGGTTCCCCGATCAGCCTTATGACGGCGAAGTGGAAGCAATGGATGATGCGATTGGGCGACTGCTTGCCGGGCTGAAAGAATTGGGATTGATTGAAAACACCCTTTTCGTGGCCGTCGGGGACCACGGCGAGAGCTTGGGGGAACACGGCAACAACGGCCATGGATGGGACCTGTACCAGCCGGCGCTGCGTGTGCCGATGATGGCGCGGCTGGACGGTGTAATTGTACCGGGTCGGAAGATTCCTGATCCGGTGCAACCAACAGACCTGTACCCCACGGTGCTGGAGTATTTCGGCGTAGAGCCGGAATCCACAATTGACGGCAAGAGCCTCTGGAAGACACTCGCGGAACAGGCCCCTGTCCCCGCGAAACCCGTTTATTCCGAAACAATCTATATGGAGCGTGAACGAAAAACGCCCGGCGAGGGGATTTTCTGTATCGTTGCAGGGCACTGGAAACTGATCTCCGACCGGAAGGGCCGGCCGATGGAGTTCTACAATCTCGAACAAGACCCCGGAGAGACCAAAAACCTTGTGACAGACAAGCCGTCCTGGGAACAGGCGCACGGGTATGCGATGCACCTGCTGTTGCTGAATTACATCAAGGAAGCCGAAGGCGAACCGGGCCACGCGGTAGAGGAACTCGACCCGGAAACCATGGAGGCGATGAAGACGCTGGGGTATATCAAGTAACAAAAAAGGGGCAGGTACTTTTCTTTATGACTCGGCCCCATGCCGGCCTGTGGTAAAAGTCACGATCGAGATTCAGACAGAGACG
>JAKPRU010000671.1 GCA_029557025.1 Candidatus Omnitrophota bacterium
CCTTCCAATGGAGAAAAGTCCTCTCATCTTTCTGGGTTGATGCCTTGACTGCCCCCTTTACCTTCTTCGACATTTCCAAAACGTATTCTTTGATGGATTATGTTGCCGACCGGATTTTATCAGGGATCTTTGTTTATGATAACTGGGTGGGGACCTCAAATCGTCAACGGAGCAGGCGTTGCTTGGTATTTCCCGCACTTTACGCTAATTTCCACAGGTTTTTGATCTTCTCTTAAGGATGACAAACATGACCCGTGAATGTATGGATCTGTGCCGCAACTGGACTTTGTCCCTCGAAGACCAGCAAACCATGATCTTCCCCGATTTCCGACCGGACCAACCGCTTTCGGTCAATCTGCCCCATACCTGGAACGCGACAGACTCGTTTACGCCCAGCCGGGGGTACTGGCGCGGTGTCGGCTGGTATCGCAAGACCTTTCCGACACAGCAGGAATGGGCCGACCGGCGCGTCCTTCTCGAACTGGCAGGTTTCTTCTGCACCGCCCAAGTCTGGCTGAATCAGAAATACATCCGCTATGACGAAGATGGATTCACCGGCCAATTCTATGACCTGACCCGGTTCCTGAATCCGGTCGGTCAGGAAAACACGCTCGCGATTCGCATCGACAGCCGCCATGACCCCGAACTGCTTCCCGGCAGAGAGGTCCCGGATTATTTGCTCTACGGTGGAATATACCGCGAAGTCAGGCTCCATTTCACAAGCCACACCCACATCGTAGAGCGGGGAATTTCCTTCACTACCCCGCAGGTCTCCCCGGAACACGCCCTCTGCCGTATCGCCACTGAAATAACCGGCCTTACACCGGGTACTCTTCCTGTCCATTCTGTCCATAAAATCCACTCCATTCTTCTCGACCCCGACGGGAATCCAGCAGGCGAAATCTCCACTGATTTTCACACCCCCGGCACAATTCACCAGGATATCGACATCCACAATCCCCGCCTCTGGTCGGTGGACAAGCCACAACTGTATACCTTAGTCTCCGAACTGCGGGCACAAACTTCACAAAGGTGGACTGTGATTGACCGGCTGGAAACCCCGGTCGGTATCCGCTTCTTTGAATTCCAGGTCAACGGAGATTTCCTGCTGAACGGCGAGAAGGT
>JAKPRU010000711.1 GCA_029557025.1 Candidatus Omnitrophota bacterium
ATGTCCCCGTTGAAAACCTCCTTGGCATAATTCTTCCGGATTTGCATCACCTTGTCGCCCACCCGGAACCGGCGGCCTCCCCGCGTGATCTCCACCCCGGCCGGGTTCAGAGCCGCCTGGAGCTCGGTATTCATCCTCAGGCCCCCCGCCGAACCTTTTTGCATGGGCGTGAGCACCTGGATATCCTCCAGGGCGTTGAACCCAAACCGCCGCGGAATCCGCTCCCGGACCAGTTTAATGATGGTTAGGATCACGGTATCCGGATCCTCTTGCGGGATGAAATAGAAATCCTCCAACTCCGGCTGGTCTTTTTTCAAACTGGACGGGAGGCCTTGGAGGATCCGGTGAGCATTCACGACAATCGAACTTTGTTGGGCCTGCCGGAATATTTCGTTGAGCTCGACCACGGGAACCGCTCCCGAATCGACGATATCCCGCAGCACATTCCCCGCTCCCACGGACGGCAATTGGTTGATGTCTCCAACCATGAGAAAGACCGCGTGCAAGGGAACCGCTTTCAGCAGGTGATGCATTAGGATCGTATCCACCATGGACATCTCGTCGACAACGAGCAGATTGCAGTCCAACGGATTCTCCTCGTCCCGCTGAAATTTTCCCTTGGCTGGATTGTATTCCAACAGCCGGTGGATCGTTTTCGCTTCTTGCCCCGTGGCCTCGTTCATCCGTTGGGCCATGACCGGACCGATCCCTTTGATCAATCCCGATCCCAAATAGCGTTGGATGCCGGTAACAGAGGCGGGAACCTGGATCTCGTAAAAGACAATCCGGAATTGCTCGCCAAATTGGGGGTGATTGTTCCATTCCCCCCGCATCCGAATGATCTCCCCCGAGCTCATCTCATGCAGATTTCCGACCACGGTGACCAGGTCATGGCGGCCGTGGACTTTCACGCTGGCGACGGTGTAGCCTGTTGCGTCGTCGAAATAGGTGATGCGTTCGATGAGGCCTTGGAGTTCGGCGAGCATGAGTGTTTCATTTTGACGTTTGTAATGGCATGATTCTTTTCGCTCGATCTATTCTACGTCTCCCGGCCGGAATTCCGAAATGGTTCCATGGCGTGGAATATAATGAACCCAAAAATCATAAAACGGTGATTGAACATGGCAATGTCCGAACGGCAGATTGAATATGTGCTTTATCCTTTTCGGAAAAAGGAGGAGATCTACTCCGTCGAGAAATCCATGATCGTGCCTACCAATGGCTATATATCCAACGTAAATATTCGTATATCTCTGGAATGTCTAAACTCCAATTCGTCCAGTTAGGCTGTACAGAAATCATTGATGGAGAGGAAAAAATGAAGAAAAAAATCAATCGAAGACAAATATTAGAAACCGGAGTATTAGCAGGTCTATCGGGATCATTTGAATCATTTCTACCAATACCGGCGAAGAAAGAAACTACGAGAAAGGCCTATGATCCCAAGCCAAAACAAGCTGAGGAATCGATCACCGTTGACAGTTACCCGCATTTAATCCGCGCGCTCCAGCTAGCGGCGGACGCCTACCCGGCCAACCGGGTCCAGGATCTACTCAGTTCCTCGAATCCAACCGGCTATCGCATGACGGTTTCCCCCAACGGCTTTCCGATATCGATATGCATGAGTCCCGATTTGACTTTCGGGATGCTGGGCAGCCGCTTCATCCCCAACAAGGCATACCTGGATACGTTCCAGGGACATGCGAACTTTTTGCCCCGGAACATGCGCCGCAACGGGAAGTTCTTCATCAATGAAGACCTGATCGCCGGTGCCGATCGGGTCTTCAGCCAAGTGCTCTACCTGGTCTGGATCTGGGAACTCTATCTCGCCACCGGGAACCGGAACCTGTTGGAGTCCCACCAGGAGCCCCTCAAGCGTTGCTTGCGTTATATAGAAAGCCGGACCAGCCCCGAGGGGATCGTCAACCAGGTCGATCAGGATGATTGGCAATATTCAGAAGGTGCGGATTGGGTGGATTGGTGCCCGGAGCGTATGGAAGGATCGACCTGCGTGTATCACACCTGGTATGCCTATGCCCTGCGGGGATGCACCCGTATTTTTGACATTTTGGGAGACAAAACCGCCCGGGCGATGTGCGAAGACCGCCGTCAACGCCAGCAGGCCGTACTGGACCGCTTCTTCTGGAATGGTCAAGCCTACTGGGATAACTTGAACTTCCAGGGGGAAAAAGTCGGCCGGTTCTGGTGTGACTCGCAAATCTGGCCTATTGCCTTTGGATTGGCTTCTTCCGAACAATCCGGAAAGATCTTTCATCGTATTGACTCCGAGCCAGACATTTTTGAGGGAGTGCCTCTGCGGTGGTGCGCGCCCATTCCCCCGGCTGACGAAGATCCGCGTTATCAACCCGGCGGAAAATACGGAGACACACCTCATCCTGAACTTCGCCCGTACTCGTGGTTTGGGAGGCTGGGCAGCGGGGATATCCTGGCCCGCTTCCGCACCGGTCAAAACGAGCACGCCTTCCAACTCATTTTGCGATATGCAGAAGTTGTCTCGAAATTAGGAGCCATTACGGAATGCTTGGACATGCAAGGCCGCGCGCAGGAAGGCACGGGCGGTGCCAGCAACTATCTCGAACATGCGGGTGGATTGCTCTGGTGTGTAGGGAAAGGATTGTTCGGCGTGGACGATACGCAAGATGGGACGCTCACTTGGAATCCCAGACTGCCGTTTTCCATCCATCAAGCCTCGATGCCATACTGGCACATGGGCCACTGTTGGAAATTCGGGTGCACGGAAGATTCGTACTGGATTGATTCTGGTAGCGCTCCAGGTGAAGTCCAGCTGATCGAAAACGGGGAAGTGAAGAAAATCCAACTGGACGGTAAGCGTATCCAGTTTCCCCGTCCGGCATGATTTATATGCTGCTGTGCCGTGAATGCAAGCCAATTGATGCCCATTATCCTAGTCCGACACCTCCTGTCCTTCACCTGGAAAGACCTTGCCGATAAGCAACGTAAGGATTTTTGATTTAGGATTCTGACGCAGCCATGCGATTGAACTCGGTATCATGATTTTCCCAAATCATAGCCAACTCCTGCACCTTCTCGCCATGTTGTGCGGCCAGGTCCTTCATTTCACACCGGTCTTTTTTCAAGTTGTATAGTTCCCACGGTCCTTGAGAACCGGCGGATACTAATTTCCAGTCGCCGATCCGGATCGCCCGGTTGTTTAAATGATGGAAGTATAAAAAATCGTGGGGCACGCTATCATCGGATGAAAAGGCTGGCGCCAGGCTGCGTCCCGCCAGTTGTGGAACAGGTTTCTCTTTCCACGTTGGCGATGGACTGATCCCGGCCAAATCCAGAATGGCCGGCAACAGATCGACGAAATGTCCGGGATTGTTCCGTAATTCACCTCTCGCGGGGAGACCGTTCGGCCAATGGACGAGGAGCGGTGAAGCGATGCCGCCTTCGTGCACCCAGGATTTATGCAGCCGAAAAGGAGTGTTGGCGGCGCTGGACCAACCGGGACCTAGGCATAGAAACGACCGTGGCGAACCCGGCGGAACCGACGGATCGTGCAGGTCACCACGGATCATCTGCTCGGCGCTGGCGCCATTGTCGGATACGAATAAAATCACGGTGTTCTCGAAATCTCCCATTGATCTCAATTGGTCTAACACACGGCCGATCTCACGGTCCATCCGGTCGATCATCGCCGCGTGAATCGCCATCTTGTGGGCCTGAAATTTTTTCTGATCTTGAGTCAACTCATTCCAGGGGATCGCGTTACTCACTTCCCCAAACCCGATCTGTTTCCGCAATTCCTCCGCCGCTAGATTCCAGTCCGGTTTGACATCTGGTTCGAGCCGCGATAATTCGCAGTTGATGATGCCCCGGTCGCGCATCCGCAGCCAGCGGGATTGCCTTACCGCGTCCCAACCGATGGTGTAAAGTTCGCGATACCGGTCGATATCGGCCTGCAACGCCTGCAAGGGAAAATGGGGGGATGTAAAAGCCAAATAGTGAAAAAACGGCCGGTCTGAATAATCCGTCGCGTGTTCCCGCAGGCAGTGGATCGCATGATCCGCGATGGCCGTGGTCGCGTAATACCCACTGCCGGTGGCAACCGCGGGCAGTGGTTGATCATCCTCCCAATGCTTTTGGGGCGAAAAGAAACGGTCTTGGTCGTCCAGGCGGTACGAGTGATCGAATCCTCCGTCCTGGCAGGGCATGGGGGCGCCAAAGATATGCCATTTTCCAGAATGATAACAGCGGTACCCTGCCGGCTTGAGATAATGGGGAATCAACCGCGCCCACACCGGCAATCGCTCCTTCGGGGGATCCATGCGAACCTGCTGCGCGTAATATCCGGTCAGAAGGCAAGCGCGGGACGGCCAACACCGGCCGGCGGAATAGACCTGGGTGAATTGGACTCCGTTGTCCGCCAACCGGTCCAGGTTGGGAGTCGCGATCTCTCCGCCATAACAACCGGCATCCGAGAATCCCATATCGTCGGCGGCGATAAGCAGAAAATTCGGCTGCGCGCGTCTGGCTTTCTCTGCATGCAGGAAATGCGATGCTTGAATCCCTGCGATGCCGGAGGCCATCCATCGCAAAAATTCACGGCGTGTGTTCATTCGAGGATCCATGGATTGGAATCGATATTAATTATGTAAAATAATTACTTCTTGGTATATCCAGATTCCATGCCTTTTTATACAAACTGGCTTCAAGCATCAATCCGTGATTGTTTTTTATCCCTTCCTGGCGATAATGAACCACGGATCTCATACCATGGAATTCTGAGATTGATCAAGGCGGCTGAACCATGATGATCAATCCTTCGACGCTGATTTTCTCGTGGCGGGCGGAATTGAGCCGATAGGAGAAGGGCGATGAAACCCAGAGAACGAGTCTTGAAGGCGTTTCGGAAACTGAAGGGCTTGCCCGACCGCGTCCCGGTCCAGTTTGAATTGTGCCAACCGCTATTGGACTTTTTCAGCGCCCAACTGGGGATTCCCGCCCGCTACACCCCTAATCTATATGAGGATGTGACGTACCGGATCAGCGGCAACGAAGTGCGGACGGCAATGGGGTGTGATGTGGTGGTCACCGGCGCGGGACCCGCAAAAGATTTTGTCATTACGCCCGATGAAAAAGGCTTTTGGCGCAACGAGTACGGCATGGTGATGAAACAAGGACCGATCTATGTCGAGCCGGTCGAGTTTTCGTTGGCCTACGCGCAAACCGCCGCCGATGTGGAAGCGTATCCCTTTCCGGATCCCCACGCCGCTGGGCGGTTTGAGGATGCCGGTCAACTGGTGAATCAGTATCAGAATGATTATTTCATCATTGGCGATATCGAAGTCACCATACTGACGCTGGCCCAGATGCTGGTGGGTACCGAGAAATTATTCCTCGACATGGCCCTAAAATCCGAGTATGTGCAACCGCTCTTCCAAAAATGCACCGAATTTCAAATCGAAGTGGGATTGGAACTGATCAATCGGGGCGTGGACGCGATCTGGGTGGGGGATGACTTCGGATCCCAACAGGGATTGTTGTTTTCGCCCCGGATGTTTCGCGAGCAGCTGCGGCCTCATTATGAACGAATGATCAAAATTTTCAAAAAGGCCAATCCCAACCTGGTTCCGATTCTCCATACGGACGGCGCGGTGAGCACCCTTTTGAAGGATATCCATGAGATCGGTTTTGAAGTCTTCAATCCGGTTCAACCCGATGTCCCCGGCCATAGCCCTCAGGCATTAAAGGATGCCTTCGGTGAACAATTCGCCTTTTGGGGCGCCATCGATCAATTGTATATGCTGCCGCGCGGAAGCGATGCGGAATTGGAAAGCGATATTCAAGAAAAGATACGCATTCTGGGGAAAAACGGTGGTTATATGATCTCCCCCGCCCATATCATCCAAAGGGACGTTCCTCCGGAGCGGGTTGAGAAATTCATCGAATTGTGCATCCAATATGGATCATATAAATAAGGTTCGCTGAAAAATTGAACATCTTGGCTGCCAGGCATGAGGGAGATACGGTGATGTATAAACGAAATTTACTATCTCTACTTTATGTTATTTCACTCCATATTACATTGAGCCTTCTTGTTCCGTATGCGGATACTCCGCATGCGGAGGCGCTTTTACAAGACTTTGTAAATCCTCCGGATTCCGCCAAGCCCTGGGTGTATTGGTGGTGGCTTAATAGTCATGTGACGAAGG
>JAKPRU010000729.1 GCA_029557025.1 Candidatus Omnitrophota bacterium
GTATTCAATGGGGTCCGACATCATGGATTCTTATACCGAATGCCCTCTCTCTCGTTGGATATGCACTTCAATTTCGCAAACATATTGCGTATGTTGCCACTGGTCATTTAACGATACCAGCGATGGCAAGTAATCCCTCCCCCGAAGATCGGGGGAGGAAAGGTGGGGGTTGACCGAATAGCAGGAGAAAACTTATGAGCAAAATCATTTTCGGAACCGACGGATGGCGCGCAGTCATCAGTCGCGAATTTACATTTGACAATGTCCGGTATGTCGCGGCTGCTGCCACCGAGTACTTCCAGCGTGTCGGAAAAGGGAACCCGGTGACGATCGGCTACGACCGACGGTTTCTCTCGCGCGAATATGCCGAGGAAGTTGCGCAAGTCGCAACTGCGAAAGGCCTGAAAATCATCCTGTCGGATGATGTCTGTTCCACACCGGCCATCTCCCTGGAGACCATCCGCCGAAAAGCCGTCGGCGGCGTGATGATTACCGCCAGCCACAATCCGGGACAATACAACGGCATCAAAATCAAAGGCCCTTTCGGCGGGCCGGTCGGCTCCGATGTCACACAAGGTATCCAGGATCGCGCCAATGCCCTCCTTGAACACGGCAAATCCCCCCAAATGCTCTCCCTGGAGGAGGCCCGCAAACAGAAACGGCTTCAATTCTTCAGCCCCCAAAAACGATACCTCGATGAGATTTCCTCCCATGTGGATATCACCCGCATAAAACGTCTGAAACCCCGCGTCGTAGTGGATGCCATGTATGGTTCCGGCGTCGGCCTCCTCGCCCCGCTGCTGGAATCTTGGGGACTCCCCACAAAAGAAATTCACGGGGAAACCAATCCCTCTTTCGGTGGCCTGAACCCCGAACCCATCGGCAAAAACCTGGAACCGCTCTGTCGGGCCGTCAAAGAGGCGAACGCCGATATCGGTTTCGCGCTCGATGGCGATGCCGACCGCATCGGCGTTGTCGATCACCGAGGTGAATGGCTTACTACACAGGATGTCTTTGCCCTTCTCCTCATGCACGCTGTCGAGGATCTGAAACTGACCGGCGAGGTTGTGAAAACCTGCTCCTCAACAAGCATGTTGGACAAACTCTGCCGGATGTACGGCCTGCTTCTCCACGAGACCCCAGTTGGATTCAAGTATGTGGCGGACCTCATGCTGGAACGGAATGCGCTGCTGGGCGGCGAGGAAAGCGGCGGATATGCCCTTCGCGGTCACATCCCGGAGCGGGATGGTTCCATGGCCGCCCTGTTCATCCTCCAGATGATGGCCATGCGCAAACAGCCCCTGTCGAATATCCTGGATAGTCTATACCGCAAAGTCGGCTATCATGCTTTCCGCAGAGATGATCTGCGCCTGCCCAAAGAAAAAATGGCCGAGGTCCTCGACATGCTGAAAAACCGACCTCTCAAAACCATTGCCGGGCGGTCTGTCGAACGCATCCTCACCATCGATGGATTCAAATTCTTCCTGTCGGATGGCAGCTGGCTCCTGTTGCGCCCCTCCGGCACAGAGCCGCTGTTCCGCGTATATGTGGAGGCCCCATCCGAAAACGCTGTCGATGAAATCCTGAAAAAGGCAAAAAGGCGGCTCCTGCGGTAGGCTCGCCTACTTGCTCGTGATCTTCCCTGCGACGCCCGGACGAGTTCCTTTCCTCCACGGGCATGGCGACAATGCCGCACGCGTCGCCTCCCCGAATGCGCGAAACACCGATTCCCACAGGTGGTGCGGATCATCCCCGGCGATCAGATCGATCTGCATCGTGGCCTGGGCCCCCTGGGCAATCCCCCCCAGAAACGCAATCAGGTCCGCCGAGGCAATATCCTCCGCGCGATCCGCAATCCGCACATCCCCCGGACGAAGGTAAAATCCCACGCGATACTCAAATGAAATCCCCACACGCGCCATCGCCTCGTCAATCATCCCATAGGCCACTCCGCAGCCGTTCGCTCCCCCTTTCTCAAATGCCTGTTCCATTACCTGGCCCAAACATTGCCCCAGGCAGATTCCGCTGTCTTCGCAGATCACATGGTCCAGACGGTAGCCCGTCAGTTCAACCTCCACTTTCGGATTCAGACAGGCCCGCCAGGCCCACTGCTCGATCGCATGATTCAGAAAATTGATCGGTGTCCGAATTCCGCTCTTCAGCTGCGGGTCCCGTTCGCCGCCGCCCACCGCAATACAAATCCGGCTTTCCTGCGATGTTCGGGTTCGTGTTACCGGCTCGATATCAAACATGTCTGTCCTCCAATCTCATCTCGCTCTCAATGCCCGCGCATGCGCCGGAAAACCCTCAAAATCCGCGAAGGTTTTCACAGTGTCTTTCAACGATTCAAACCCCTCTTTCGTGACATAACTGATCGAGGTCCGCTTCAGAAAATCATGCACTGTTACCACAGAAGCCGTCTTCGCGCGGCCTCCTGTCGGAAGAATCGCGTTCACCCCCACCGAGAAATTGCAGAGAGAGATCGGGGTATATCGACCCAGCATAATCTCCCCCGCATGTTTCAACTTTCCTAGCAGAGCATGAGGTTCCGCTGTCAGCACCTCCAGGTGTTCCGGCGCGTATTCGTTGACAAACTCGCAGGCTTCATCGAGCGTGTCGGTCAGGATCACCCCGCCGTAGTTGGTTAAAACACGAGTGGTGTATTCCTGTTGCTTTTCGGGCAGCTGTCCAATGATTTGCGGCACAATCCGCGCAACTTCAAGGCCGAATTCCTCCATCGGCGTTACCAGAAGCGCCGCCGAGTATGGCCCGTGTTCCGCCTCGATCAGCAGATCCCCCGCCGCAAGCTCTGCCGAAACGGAATCGTCCGCCAGAATGATTGCCTCGCTGGGACCGGCAGGCGTCCCCACATCGATCTTTCCATACAGGATTTTCTTCGCCGCCGCGCCGTAAATGTTCATCGGTCCGATCAGTTTGAATACAGGTTTCACACTGTCAGTCCCGAACGCCAGCGCCGCCACAGCCCCCGCTCCCCCCATCCGCAATACCTCATGGACACCGATCTTACGCGCCGCATACAGCGTCCCGTCATCCACACTCCCGTCCCTGCACGGCGGCGAGACCGCAACAATCCGCTTCACCCCCGCCACCGCTGCCGGAATGCCCAGCATCAGCATCACGGATGGATAACTCGCCGTCCCCCGTGGAACATAGAGCGCGACGCTTGGAATCGGCACAATTTTCTCACCCGCAAACACTCCAGGAGTCACTTCCAGCATCCAGTATTCTTCTGGAATCTGTGCCTCGTGAAAC
>JAKPRU010000752.1 GCA_029557025.1 Candidatus Omnitrophota bacterium
TGATCCCGATATAGCCATCCGGCCCGATACTGACCAGAAAATGATCTCCCGGTTTGAGTGCCGGTTTGACTGTGATTCCATAATTTCCAGGGCTGCCGTTCGCGATTCCTTCAGGGTCTTCATCGTTATAGATATACGAAAGACCTTGTTCATCCGCGCTGAACCCCACCGAGTGAAGGGAAACAGCGAAGGGATCGCGGGGAATCGATGAGAGATAAGAAACCGGGCTGGTGAGAGGATAGAAACATTCCTCGAATTTATGGTAAGTGGCAAGAGGATCCGGACCGACCTTACTGAAGAAATTGATCCAGCGCTCATGGGACCAGTTTGTTCCGTCATCCCAGAAGTCGATCAGCATGGTGCCGCGTTCCACTTGAAACTGGAGAATGGCCTGGGAGACCGCACGCATATCCGCCATGGTCCGGCTGATTTTGGCTTTCTGTTGAGCATTCAAGAAATTAGGCACGGCAATCGCGGCCAGTATACCGATGATCGCAACCACGATCAGAAGTTCAATCAATGTAAACCCTCGACGATGCACGGCGAACTCCTTTGCGGTCCCAATGAGTTGTAAAGTATGGTTTTATGAATACCGCACCGGAGAGAAATTGTCAAGATGCAGGGGAGAATTTCTCTTAGGGGCTTTCCAACCTATTGACGGTGGCGTAGACTATGTACGGTTGAGGGACACCATGGCCGGTCGAAGCGCAACCGAGGCAAGACGTTTGGGAATCCTATGATTACAAAGCTGCGCATCAAGAATCTCAAATGCCTGCAAGACACGGGCGATCTCGACATCCGCCCCCTGACATTCCTGGTCGGCCCCAATTCATCGGGAAAAAGCACCCTTCTGCAGATGCTCCTCATGCTTCGGCAGACCGTGGACAGCACGGATATCGACAACCCATTGGCAGCGAATGATGGCTGGGTCCAAATGGGGGCTTACCCGGATTTCATCTTCAAAGGGGAAACAAGACGACATCTGGAGGTGGGAATTGGATTTGAGATGTTCCGTATTGCTTGGGGTTCGCCGCCCCCCTCCCTGAGGATTTCGCTAAACAGCGCAATTCTGATCGAACAGCCGGAAATCCATTTGCATCCGGGCGCTCAATCCATTCTGGGGGACTTGTTTATCGACGCGGCGACCGAACAGAAAGGCAAGCGCACATTCATTATCGAAACGCACAGCGAACACATTCTTGCCCGTGTCAGAAGACGGATCGCCGAGAAAAGACTGTCAAAAGACCAGGTTGCCATCTACTATTTCAATCCGACCTCCGAAGGCACACAGATTCAAGAGGTAACCTTGAACGAGCAGGGACAGTATGAATCGTTCCCAGACGGATTCTTTGAGGAGGATGTCATGGAGGCTTTCGAGCATCTCAAAGCCTTGAAATTGACTGTTGCCCAATAAGATGCCTATGCCCGGGGATTGGACCATTGACACAAACGTTCTCTACAAGGCCGCCCAAGTGAACTATTCGGCAATAGCGTTCTCGGAGACTCAGAGTGAATAGCCTTGAGAATATCGTCATTGCGAGCCTCGCTCCGGCGGGGCCAGTGATTGGGTGAAGAAAGCGTGCTATCCGCCTTTCTTTGCCAGACAGAGACGCCCGGCCTACCGGTGGGACAGGCGTCCATGCCTGTCGATGGGCGGTTACATAACATTACAGAATTAACGTTTTCTTCAATCTCCTCATTGATCCCAGCAGTTTCCGCCCCGAAATGCTTCAACCCCACTCAACCGGAGGGCGATAACATGCTGTTCCCCGAGATTAGGGGAGATATAGAGGAGGGGGTTGATCCTGCGAAACGAATCAACCCCCTCACCCGAGTTTTCAGATTAGCTTATCGCGATTTGCCCAGACTTTCTCGAAGGCTTTTGCGTACTGCTCGTTGACCTCCGGCAGGTCTTCGTAAAGAATCGGCAGATAAATGCAGGAGCGGTTGACTTGCTCCGTGCCGGGCAGCGTCTCCGGGATGACCGGCTTGTGATGCCACCATTTTTCCTCCGAGTATATCCTGTACTTGTGCTGCTCCGGGTACGCTCCCGATCCGGCCCAGACTCCTTCCGCTTTCAAAGCCTTTAACAGGGTTTCCCGCGTGATACCCGCTTTGGCTTCGTCCAGCAAAATCATATTGTTGGCGTAATACACCCGTTCGACATCCTTGCGGCAGAAGGGTTCGGAGAGGCCGGGCAGTTGGGTGATACGGTCGTTCAGCTCCCGAATCCGCTTACGGACACCGGCGTTTCGTTCGTCGAGAACCGCCAGTTGTGTTCGCGCAAGGGCCGCCGCGATGGGGTGAATGCGGTATTTCTGGCCGTATCCGGTTCCGTCGTATTTCCGGTTCGGACTGTCTTCGGGGAATTTCGGCGGATCTTCGTAATGCCCGAATGCCGCGGCGCGTTCGTAGTATTCGCGGGTCTGGTAGCAGCCCATGCCGCCTTCGATGGCAGGCAGCGGCTTGCTGGCCTGGAGGCTGAAGATGGCAATCTGCCCCCATGCGCCCATTTTCTTACCTTTGAGCGATGCACCGTGCGCGTGAGCGGCATCCTCGCACACGATCAGCCCCTTTTCATCGGCGAACTTGCAGATTTCGTCCATGTCGCACGGAAGTCCCCAGGAGTGCATCGGAACCATCGCTTTGGTGTTCTTGGTCAGGTGTTTTGCGGCATATTCCAGATCAAAACAAGCCGTCCGGGGATTCAGGTCGATAAAGATCGGGACGTACTGGAAGAAGCGCATGGGCAGAATGGTGGCGAAAAATGTGTACGACGGAACCATAATCTCGCTTCCGGGCGGCAGGTCGAGCGCAAAGAACATGGAGGTAAGAGTGCTGGTTCCGTTGCAGTGTGCCTTGGCGAAAGGAACCTTGTTGTATTCGCACCACTCTTTTTCCAGGACGGGGAGATCGTTATAGACATCGCCGACACTGCGATCCATGATCTCCCAAACTGCCTGTTTTTCCACATCGCCGAAACGGGGCCATTTGGTAGCGGCGCTGAGCCGGTCGGAGGGGAAGGTGACCGTTTTCGGCCCGCCGTTGAGGGCAAGTGTTTCTTTGGCCGATTGTGCGATGGCCTTTCCGGTGTAGCCTCCCAGGGCAAGCCCGGCTGCGGCCACTCCGCTTGACTTGAGAAACGTCCGTCTCGATTTCTTCTCGTTGATCTCACGCATCTCGTTCATGGCATCTGTTCCTCGATTCTCGGATGATTTTCAAAACCTTCTGCTATTTCCTATTATAGCCCGAATAGTGGGGACAGATCAATTGGGTTGGACGTGTTTTCGAGTATCGCCCTGTCCCCTCCGTATCCCCGTTAATACCAGCGTTCACGCGACACTTCGGAGACTCTGCCTGCTCAGCCGGGGCATTTCATCCCAACAGCGCCCATCCAGCTGCCGTCCATTCTTCTTCTTGTGGAATCCGCCCCACTGTTTGAAAAAGAACGGAATCCCGGCTGAGATTGCACGATCCCTGAT